>JAFGGF010000334.1 GCA_016930735.1 Prolixibacteraceae bacterium | reverse complement strand
CTTTCCGGTAAAGTCCGTAAATTATCAGCCCCGGGACAAACATAAAAACTGCAATTGATTTTGTAAGGGTAGCCAGCGCTAAAAAAAGGAAACTGAAATATAAATATCTGTTTTTGTGAAAATGAATAAATCTGAAAAAATTCATTGAAATTAAAACAATAAAAAAGGTCAGTAAGGGATCGGTATCGCCAAACCGGACTCCATGAATGTAAACAAATCCAAGCGAACTCAATAAAGTCAGAACAGCAATAGCGGGCACCCAATTGTTTTTCACATATTTTCTAAGCGCAAAAAAAAGAATCAGGCAAATTCCCAAACCACTAAGTGCTGATGGCAGGCGTATGGCAAGTTCACCCATTCCGAACAGTTTCATAAAAATCGCCTGAATCCAAACAAGTAAAGGAGGTTTTGTCCCATACAAATCGGGCTTTCCATCAAAGGTGATTACAATCCATTCATTATTTTTTAAAATTTCCTGTGCATTAACTCCCCTGTGGGCTTCATCCCAGATTTGCAATGGCAACCTTTCAATATGGGCGAATAGAATAGTATAACCTAACGCAATAAGTCCTAAAAAAAGAACAGTAAAAAATAAGAATGTTTTGATTTTACCCATTTCCTGCTGAAAAAGTTATGCTAAATATACTTATTTCAATTCAGGTTAAATCAATTTTAGAAATATTGAGGAAAAGAGATAAGATTTTATTTAAAAGAATTTCCTGCAAATAACCTAAAACCTGAAATAAATAAAGGCCTGCAACTCTGAACTTGCAGCCTGGTAAAGCAATAAAACTGTAGCAACAGTAATAATTATTTTTACATAAACCGGCGATTTTATAAACCAGCCCCTTATTTGTTCTTTAATTCTGAAGGGAATATAAATCAGAACAAATCCGGAAGCCATTAGCAATATGGGCAAAGTATAACCGCTGATAATTTCGGGGAGTAAATCAAGGTGAAGATTGTACTTAACCTGATAGAAAAACTGGTTTACTGCTTCGTGGCTTTCTGCACGGAAAAACAACCAGGCAAAAGTAACGAGATGGAATGTGAAAAACACACTTAGGGCTTGAAAAACCGGAGATTTATTGACACGGCGTATTGTTAATGTTTTCAATAACTTATCTGTTACCAGCCCCATTCCGTGAATGCTGCCCCAAATTACAAAACGCAGGTTCGCACCGTGCCACAAACCCCCAAGCACCATTGTTATCAGCAGGTTGATGTATGTCCTGATTTTCCCTTTCCGGTTTCCGCCCAATGGAATGTACAGGTAATCGCGCAGCCACAATGAAAGAGAAATATGCCACCTCCTCCAGAAATTAGTCAGGCTGGTGGCTTTATACGGTTCGTTAAAATTTACCGGGAGTTTAAAGCCAAGTATCAATGCCAGGCCTATTGCGATATCGGTATAACCCGAAAAGTCGGCATAAATTTGCAATGAGTAACCATAAACCCCCAGGATATTTTCTATCCCTGAATAGGAAATCGGGGAACTAAAAATCCGGTCGATAAAGTTTACTGCAATAAAATCGGCAAATACAATTTTTTTCACCAATCCTTTCAGGATCAGAAAAACAGCATGCCCGAATTCAGCATTTGTGAGCCTGTATTTCTGGTAAAGCTGAGGGATAAAAGCCGACGCCCTTACAATAGGGCCTGCAACCAGTTGGGGAAAAAATGCCAGGTAAAAACTGAAATCGAATACATTTTTTACTGCACTGACCCGGTTCCGGTAAACATCAACCAGGTAGCTGATAGCCTGAAAAGTGTAAAATGAAATTCCAACCGGCAACAGGATCGACGTAGCATCGAATGAAGTCCCAAATAAATTGTTTTCCCATAAAAGCAGCCAGTTAACTACTTCGTATTTGCTGTTAAAAATCCGGTTAAACGACTCGGTAAAAAAATAGGCATATTTGAAATAAGCAAGTATCAAAAGGTTAAGCGATACTGAAACGGCCAGTCCTGTTTTTTTTACTGATTTTAAACTACTTCTTTCAATAATATTTCCTGCCAGAAAATTGAAAAGGCATGAAAATACCAGTAAAATCAGAAAGGAACCATTTGCTTTGTAATAAATAAAAAGGCTTACAATCAGTAAAAAGAAATTCCGGACAAAACTTTTTTTATAAAGAAATGAGTAAAAACCCATTATAATGGCAAACAAAACCCAGAATACCGGATGTGTAAACAGGATAGGTGTTTCCGGAGAGTAAACAAAAAGCTCGTTTATTATTTGCCTGTAATTAAGGTTCATTTTTTAACGATGCAGTGACCTGTCTTGAGTCGAGTGCTTCCATAAATTCCTGAGCAAAAAGATGGCCTACTTTTTCTGCCCCAAGGAAAGTATAATGTACATAGTCTTTATTTCCCAGCGGGGGAGTGGTTTCCACCCATTTGATCATGCTACCTTTTCCACCCATCGATTCATACAGGTTCCAGAAAGCACAACCGTTTTCGATTGCTGCTTCTTTCTGTGCCGTTAATACATTTTCAATATTCGGGTAAGAATGTAAGTATCCGTTTGTTTTTTGTGCCATGTCGGAAACGCCGATCAATACAACCGGTATTTCCGGAAGGACGCTACGAAGGCAGGATAACTCACGGGTTAACTGATTTTTATAAAAACTGTAGTCAGAACGGATATTCGGGACAACATTTACTCCGTATTGTAAAACCACGACAGCAGGATTTAACAGTTCTGCCATTTGTTTCAGTCGGGTTGTATCGATCTTTGAAAATTCTGGGTAAGAACGCCCGCGCAAAGCAATGTTGTCAACCATGATCCCGTTAGGCGATTCAAGGTTTAATCCATACATTGTTACTTCATCACAAGTGGAAAATTCCAGGTCAACCATTTCAGGATTTTTTTCCAGGTTAAACCTCATTTCATAAATTTTGGAGCCGGTTTTTAATTCCCTTGTAATTTCAGTATTTTCATCAATATTAACTTTTACATCCGACTTCCCGGATGCTTTATATAAAATGCTTAATACCGAATAGCCATTATCAATATTTTTATTGAGTGCTTTTATTTTAATCCATGAATTTGCAACTGAATCCTGTGGTTTATCATTTTTTAACCTGAATGCTTCACACAATAAACCAAGGTCGAGATTTCCCCCCGAATGTTTGTTCACAGACTTTGACTCCCAGTTTGACGAAGAAGTCATTGTAAAATTATTGGCTGAATTATAAATGCTTTCAACCGGCACGAGGCCTCTTCCGGAACCGCCGTATCGTTCCTGTAATTCTTTTCTGAAAACAGATGTTATACGGTCGTTTTCAATCTGTGAATCGCCGTAATACAATACACGCAAAGGTTTGTCGAAAATTTCGGTTTGAGAAAACGACATACCTAATTCAGACCATTTGCTTTCCCATTCAGGAGGAATTATCAGGTCAGAATCAATCAGTTTAATTTCTTTTTTTATTTCAGGAGTTTTTATTGAAACAAGTTCTGTTGCTGTAGTATCTTTTTCTGATTTTAAAACGACAAATTCCGTTTCAGGATTGTAAATTGCAGTCTCCTGAAAGGAAAGTGCTTGTAACTGAACAGAATCTGTTTCACTTAAAGGCTGCAAAATCTGAGTTTTTAAATAATCGAGGTTATAAATCCGTATTTTAAAATCTGAAATGAAAATTTCTCCATTGGGGAAAAGTAAAGGAAACACCAACAGGACAGCCAGTGTAAATATAATAAACAGGAAACTTTTATACGGTTTCATATGCATGCACCGAAGCTTATAACCGGTATAAAAATAAAATGAAAAGCAGAAGGGGTGTAGGTTCTGCCCGGGCAGTTATAAATAAGTTTTAAACAATCAGGCTTTACGTTTTATTTTAAGTTTCTGGCCGGCGGTTAATTTTCTGGCATCCTGAATATTGTTCAACTCCATAATATCCTTGTTTGAAACCCCGGGGAATTTTTGGGCAATTGTCCAGAGGTTATCACCGCTCCTGACTGTATAATAAATAAAATCCGGATCAATTGGTTCTTCCTTTACTGAGGCAGATGCTGTTGTTCCTACAGTTTTTCCAATCATCTGTTGTTTTGCTTCGAACGACATTTCAGTAACTTTCTCATACTTTTCTTTGTCGCTTTCGGGCACATAAACCAGCAGTTTCTGCCCAACCCTGATGAGGTTTCTGTTGATATTGTTCCAGTATCTGAGGTCGGAAGCCCTTACATTGAACCATTCTGAAATAAATCCAACATTATCGCCTGATTTCACAGTGTAGTAAACTTTTGTTTTTCCTTTAATATCAACAGGATTATAATACGATTCCGACCTGCTGGCAGGTTGAACAAGGGTATTGTTCGGAAAATATTTTTCCTGTTCATGGCTGAAAATAGCCCTTTGATTATCAATAAATTCTGCTATTGATTCAACCGGCAAACGTAAAGCATAAGGTTTTTCTTTACTTGCCGGGATAACATCTCTTCGGAACATGGGATTCAGAGTGCGCAATTCATCAATATCCATATTTAAAGTGGCAGCAATTTGTTCAAAGTGTAACAGGCTGTTCACCATAATGGTGTCGGTAACAATCGGGAAATCGGGGTATCGTGGCACCAGATTGTGTTCTATATAATAATTCATTACATATGAAGCAGCAATGTATGCAGGCACATAACCTCTTGTTTCGCGTGGCAGCCTGTAATAAATTGACCAGTAATCCTTTTTTCCGCCAGAACGCCTGATGGCACGGTTTACATTTCCCGGGCCACAGTTATAAGCTGCAATTACCAGGTGCCAGTCGTTATAAATATCATAGAGTTGTTTCAGGTATTTAACAGCAGCTTCAGTCGATTTAAGCGGGTCGTTCCGTTCATCAACAAAACTTGTAATATCCAGTTTCATCATTTTCCCGGTACTATACATAAACTGCCATAAACCTGTAGCGCCCACTCTTGACCGGGCACGCGGATTTAATGCCGATTCGATAATGGGGAGGTATTTTAATTCAAGAGGCAATTCATATTTATCCAGAATTTCTTCAAACATCGGGAAATAGAAAGCTGACAAACCAAGCATGATCTCAACCTGTTCACGCCGTTTTACAGTATAAAGCTGAATAAAATTACTGACAGTCTTATTATATGAAAGGTCAATAACTTCTTCTATTTTCTGAAGCTGTTTTATATAAACTGAATCGGGGAGAATTTTACCTTGAGAATCCACAAAATTAATTTCAGCGCTGTCCGGGACAAATACATTCTGAATGTACCATGTATTCATCAGGCTGTCTAATTTAACCTCGAAAAGGTCATTCAGGTTTTCATCAGGCATTACAAATTCAATTTCCGGGTTTCCGGTTGTATCGATTCCGTTAACCCTGATCTGCCCCATTTTTCTAATTGAATCTTCCTGCTGTGAAAAAGCACAGAAACTAATAAATAATCCTCCCAGGAAAAAAATAATTTTTAATCTCATCCCCTGTTTAAAAACTGATTTTACAATTAATACACAAATATTTCTGGTTTTCTATTGTGGAAACCGCGGGTTTCCAGTTCATAGAAAGGTCGTCGCTGATATCAAAATTGAACAGGTGCGCGTCAACGCTGGCATCAATAATGTTCATTGCATAAAAAACAGCTGTACTGATTATCAGCAAATCCCGGTTCCTCCGGTAACCATCCTGAGCCCGCGATAAACTTTGTAATATATTTTGCCGGTTTGTTGAACTTTCATAGTCGAAATGAGCAAGTTCGGGGAGTTTATCGTATTTGGCAATAAAGGCTTCTTTATTAAAATTTTCGTAATCAGAAAGGTCAAAATATGCATTTTTAAATAAATGATACCAGTCATTATTCCAGTCGATAAAATAGACAAGAGCCCCAAACCCTCCGTAAATAATAGGAATTTTCCAGTATTTTTTATTGTAAGCCTGGCCCAGCCCCGGCAGGATTGCTGAATAGATAGATGCCTTTTTAGGGGAATGCACCTTTGTTTCCTTTGCAGGAATGGTATCGTTTTTCGTCTGACATTCAGCAGGGAAAAACGATACACATAAAAAGAAAAGTATTACTATAAATTTTCCCAAATCCCTTGTTTCTGTTTTGTTTTCTGCTTTAAGCTCTGTTATTGCTGTTTTTTTATTAATTCCACGATTCGTTCCAGGTCCCGGGCCGATTTAAATGGTATCACTATTTTGCCCCGACCCCGGTTATTCATCGATAAATCGACATGTGAATCAAGAACTTCAGAAAGTTCATCTTTTACCGACTGGTAGGCTTTTGGATATTTCGACCTGTTTTTAACTTCCTGTTCTTTTTCTGTTTCACCCAGTTTTCTGACCAATTCTTCAACTTTCCTTACTGACAGGTCGTTTTTTACAATCTGTTCGTAAATTGAAACCTGTGTATCGTGGTCATCTATATTTATAAGGGCCCTGGCATGGCCCATCAGTAATTCCTTGTCACGGATCCCTTTTTGAATTATTGCAGGCAATTTTAGTAGCCTTAAGTAATTGGCAATGGTAGAACGTTTTTTCCCAACCCTTTCACTCAGGTTTTCCTGGGTAAGTTTACACTCTTCAATCAATCGGTTATAACTAAAGGCAATTTCTATGGCATCCAGGTCTTCTCTCTGGATATTTTCAACCAGAGCCATTTCAAGCATTCCTTCATCATCGGCGTGCCTGATATACGCCGGGATTCTTTTCAGCCCTGCAATCTGAGCTGCCCTGAACCTACGCTCCCCTGCAATTATCTGGTATTTGTCGTCATCGGTTTTACGAAGTGTTAAAGGCTGGATAATACCAATTTCCTTTATAGAAGTTGCCAAGTCATTCAATGATTCCTGATCGAAACGTGAACGAGGCTGGAAGGGATTTGCTTCAATTTTACTTAATTCAATTTCGTTGATAGACGGAACTGATTCCATTATTTTTTCCGCATCATCGATTAATGCCCCCAAACCTCTTCCTAAAGCACTTCTTTTTGCCATTTACAAAAAATTTAGTAATGAATTATTTTTTCTTCATCCGACATTTTAGTCATCGAATTCCGTTGTAAAATTTCCCGAGCCAGGTTCATGTGGTTAATTGCACCTTTTGAACTGGCATCGTATAATACAACCGGTTTGCCATAACTTGGTGCTTCACTGAGTTTAACATTCCGCTGGATAATGGTATTAAAAACCATTTCCTGAAAGTGCCTTTTAACTTCTTCATAAACCTGGTTTGAAAGATTTAACCTTGAATCATACATGGTCAGGAGGAATCCTTCAATTGCAAGGTCAGGATTTAAACGGTTCTGTATAATTTTAATTGTGTTCAGCAGTTTTCCAAGCCCTTCAAGTGCAAAATACTCGCATTGAACAGGTATTATTACCGAGTCGGCGGCAGTAAGTGCATTTATGGTTATTAAACCAAGCGATGGCGAACAATCAATAAAAATAAAGTCGAAATCATTTTTTATTGGCTCGATGGCTTTTTTCAGTACTTTTTCACGGTTTGGCATATTGAGCATTTCAATCTCGGCGCCAACCAGGTCGATATGTGAAGGAATCAGATACAGATTCGAAATATCGGTTTTTAAAATTACTTTCCTGGTATCTACCTCATCAACAATGCATTCATAAATACTCGATTGGATATTTTTTACATCAAAACCAAAACCCGACGTGGCATTTGCCTGCGGGTCGGCATCAATAATAAGTACTTTTTGTTCTAAAACGGCCAGACTTGCAGCCAGGTTAATTGTAGTGGTTGTTTTCCCTACTCCTCCTTTCTGGTTGGCCAATGCTATAACTTTACCCATATAAACTTGTTGTTTAAGCTTGGTTTCAAAGTTAATATTTTATAGGAAACCTGATCGATAATTCTTGTTAATTGTAGTGTAAAAAGGTGTTAAAGTGTTAAAAACCAACATCCTGAATTCAGGAACCATTTTTAAAAAGCAATTCTGTTTTTAATTGATCCTTATCGATTGGTACTACACCTACATTTTCACAAACCAAACCACCTGCCATATTCGATATTTTTGCTATCATGTCAGGATTTAAACCTGCAGCCAGGCATAAACCTGCAACGCTTATCACCGTATCACCAGCGCCTGAAACATCGGCAATATACCTGATGTTGGCCGGATAATATGATTTTTCCGCACCGTTGCTGATTAAAACTCCCAGTTCAGAAAGAGTAATGAATATGATTTTAAATTTTTTCTTGCTTTGATACTCGTGGGCAACCTTTAAAATTTCATCAAGTTCATTCTTCTTTCCCGGAAATTTGGTGCCAGCCCTGAATTCATTAAAATTTGGCTTGAACAGGTCGATTTCCTTGTAAAATTTAAAGTTACGTATTTTGGGGTCTGCTGCTGTTAAAATCCCCTTATCCTTTGCAAGTTTTGTAACTTTTAAAATCAGGTTTGGTGTTATCACTCCTTTATCATAATCGACAAAAATAATTACATCGATCTTTTTTTCTTTAAGAGTTTTACTGATCGATTTAAAAATTTTATCTTCAAGTTCTTCTGAAATATATTCAGTAGTTTCTTCATCGATCCTTGCAATATGCTGGCCGTTGCTGATAACCCTGTTTTTTACGGTAGTTTGCCTTCCGTGGTCAATAAAAATTCCTTCTTCCGAAAGGTTCCTTTTTTTAAACAACCTCAGGAAATCGCGTCCACGTGCATCATCACCAATAACAGAGAATAAAATAGGTGTAGCACCAAGTGCCTGTATGTTTAGAGAAACATTTGCTGCCCCTCCAAGCCTGTTTTCACGATTTGTAACTGTAACGATCGGAATGGGAGCCTCCGGAGAGATCCGTTCAATTTTTCCCCACAAATACGCATCAACCATCGCATCGCCAAGGATCAGGACCTTAAGGCCTTCGAACTTTTTAAATGTATCTTCAACTAAAAATCTCTCCACCCCGTAAATTTAAAATGGTACAAATGTAGTAAAAATAAAATGTCGGGGAAACATTTACAAACTTTAGAGATACGAATAATTACATAGGATCGACATCGATATTGAATGTGGTTCCGCTATTTCCCGGCAGGTGTTTGACTTTTTCAATTGAACTGAATATAACTTTTTTGTTTTCAGACAGTTGATTGTCGCGTTTCATTTTAATCCATATTTCTTTAAGGTACCAAAGGCTGATCCTGCTTATCAGCGGAAATTCAGGTCCCAATATTGAAAATTGTTTGTATTGACGAAGGACATCGGTCAATTGTTTTGAAATAAGGGTGATTTTATCCTGGTTTTTATGTTTTACCACAATTTTTACCAGCCTGTAAAAAGGTGGATAATGAAACATCTTCCTTTCTTCCAGTTGCCTTGCATATGATTTTATATATAAATTGTTTTTAACTTCTTTAATTACCGGATGATCGGGTTGGGAAGTTTGAATAACGACAGTTCCTTTCCGGTGTTTTCTTCCTGCCCTTCCGCTTACCTGCGACATTAACTGGTAGCTTCGTTCGTGTGCCCTGAAATCCGGAAAATTCAACAGGTTATCGGCATTCAGTATACCAACAACATTTACGTGTTCAAAATCAAGCCCTTTTGTTACCATCTGTGTTCCAACCAGTATATCGGTTTTTCGTGATTCAAGGCTTTTGATGATTTTTCCAAGTGCATTTTTTGAACGGGTAGAATCCATATCCATGCGTGCAATCCGTGCAGATGGGAACAGGCTTTTTAATTCATCTTCTATTTTTTCGGTTCCGAGCCCGCGTGTTTTTATTTCGTGGGAACCGCAATCGTGGCAATTATCTGGCAGGGTAATATAATAACCACAATAATGGCAGGTAAGCTGTTTTTTATATTTATGATAGGTCAGGCTGACATCGCAGCGTTCGCATTTGGGTATCCAACCACATTCCATACACTCTACAAAAGGAGCATAACCACGCCGGTTTTGAAACAATATTACCTGTTCGTTCCTTTCAAGGCTTTCCGAAATTTTTGAATATAATTCAGGGGCAAGGAACGACTTCATTTGTTTTCGTTTATAGGCTCTTTGCAAATCTGAAATCAGTATTTCCGGTAATTCCATTTCGCCATGTCGCTGGAATAATTCAACCAGCCCGAATTTACCCGATTGCACATTAAAATATGTTTCAAACGACGGAGTAGCTGTTCCCAGCAAAACATTTGCATTATTTTGAATTCCCATTAAAACAGCAAGGTCGCGGGCATTGTAACGGGGCGCCGGATCAAATTGTTTATATGAGTTTTCGTGTTCTTCATCAACAATAATCAATCCCAGGTGATCAAACGGAAGGAAAACCGAGGACCTGGCACCAAGTATAATCTGATGCGAAGTATTTTCTGAATTATTAAAATTCAGGACTTTCTCCCATATTTCCACCCGTTGGGAGTCATTCAGCCGCGAATGATAAACACCAACTTTGTTCCCGAAAATATTTTTTAACCGTTCGATCAGTTGAGCTGTAAGGCTGATTTCCGGGACAAGGTACAAAACCTGCTTCCCTTTTTTTATTGTTTCTTCAATCAGATGGCTGTAAATTTCGGTTTTCCCGCTTGAAGTAATACCGTGAAGCAAAACTGTCTTTTTTTGATTGAAAAGGCTTTTAATTTCAGATAACGCTCTTTCCTGGTATGGATTTAAAAAATTCAGCTCAGCTTGCGCATTTTTAGTCTCATCCAACCTTGAAACTTCGTAATATTCGATCCGAAGGATTTTTTTATCAACCAATCCCTTCAGGACAGCCTGGCTTAGGCCTGATTTTTTTAAAAGTTCTTTCCGGTTTATTTTTTCTGACTGAACAGGCGAAAATGATTTTGTTAATTCACAAAAGTCGGATAAAAGTTGTTCCTGCTTTTTTGCCTTTTTAACCGCTGTTAATTTTTGTTCAAGAATTTCTTTGGATTTAATATCCGGATTTAATAAAACAAATGCTTCGGTTTTAACTTTGTATTTCTGGTCAATTTTTTCCTCAACAGTAAGTATCTTTTTTTCAAGCAACGATTTTATAATATGGAAAGGAATCCCGGAATTTCCTTGTTTTATTACATTTTTTAAAGCCTTTGACGAATCCTTTAAAATTCCGATAATTTCTGATTCCTCTCCGCTCAAATCATTTATGTCGGGGTAATTGGCTATTTTTAATTTTGTTGAACTTTCAAGCTTTAGAGCATTTGGCAGAGCTGCCTTCATTACTTCTCCGGGAGAACAACAATAATATTCAGAAACCCAATCCCAGAAATGTAAATTTACAGAATAGATTAATGGTTTTTCATCCAGTACCGAATCAATGGTTTTTATATCGGTATTTGCCGGTTTGTCATTATGGACTGACATAACAATGGCAGTATAATATTTTTTTTGGCCAAATTGTACAATTACACGTACGCCAACCTGAATTATTTCAATCAGGCCTTCCGGTATTTTATAAGTAAATGGGCCTGATAAGGGCAAAGGCAATATAACATCGGCAAAAAAATCTTTCATATAAATAATTTATATGTAATGCAAAGATAGATTCTTTAATTAAAATAATTCTACAGGGCTTTGCTTCGGGATTACCCTATATTCTCCCCTGGTTTCCAGGGGAGATGTCATTTGCCAAATGGCGGATGACAGAGAGGTGAAATAAAGAAAATCTGGTTTTTTAGCATTGTTGCCAAAAATATCCCGATAACTATCAGGAGGCGAAATACTCCTTAGCTCTGCCACGGTGATAGTCAAACTTAAGGATTTTCTTTATTTACGAATAAATAAAAAAGCGGAGATCGTATTGAGCTCCGCTTTCCTTCTTTAAAATAACTTATTGTTATTCAAGTTCTTTCCAAACCAAAGCACTTGCTCCGACAATTGCTGCGTCTCCCGGTTTTAATTTTGAAGGAAGAATTTTGATTTTATTTTTAAATATCGGCAACAAATGTTCTTCCATTGCTTCTTTGGTCGGGTTGAAAATAAAGTCACCGGCAGCTGTAGGCCCGCCAAAAAGGAAAATAGCTTCCGGGCTCAGGTGGTGAACTGTGTCAGCCAGTCCCTGTCCCAGGTATTCCCCGGTAATTTCAAATACTTCCAAAGCAATTTTATCACCGGCAACAGCGGCTTCATAAATCATTTTTGAATCTAACTCATTATAAGATTTATTGGCGAGAGGACTATCAGTTGCATTATAATATGCCAATAGTTCGAATGCAGTACGTTTCATTCCCGGGGCAGAGCAATATGCTTCGAGGTGCCCATGAGCCCCACATCCGCATACCCGGCCATCGGCAACCAGCATGGTATGGCCGCATTCGCCGGCAAAACCATCATGCCCGTAAACCATTTCCCCGTTTACAACCAAACCGCTGCCAACACCTGTCCCAAGTGTAAACATTGCAAAATTCTTCATTCCTTTTGCGCCTCCGTAAATCATTTCGCCAATGGCTGCAGCATTTGCATCGTTGGTCATTACTACTGTTGGCAATTCCCTGAAATTTTTCTTTAGCAATTCAACAAAAGGAACTATTCCTTTGAATGCTAAATTAGCAGCCTTTTCAATAGTCCCCTTGTAATAGTTAGCATTTGGGGCGCCGATTCCAATCCCCAGAATTTCTATATCTTCATTCAGAAGTTTAACCGATTTAATAATTCCTTTTATTGCATCTGAAAGGTCAGAAATATATTGATCGATATCGTCTTTTGAAGGAGTTGCGATATTGTCTTTAACCATCACATTTCCCTCTTTGTCAACTACGCCAATTGCAGTGTTAGTCCCACCGATATCAATTCCTATAGCTACTTTTTTCATACTATTAAAATTGTTTGTTTTCAAATGTATAGTATGTAACTCGCATGTATTTTAATCATCCGCTTGAGTATAACTATTTTACACACTCGTTTCATAATTTATTAAAATCAAATTTATGCTTTTACTTCCGCACTATCGGCGCGTTTTGTTACTTTACTACCAATAAGAGCATAGAACAAGAGATACGCTAAACCAATTAAAGGGACCCAGTATGAAGGCTGGAATCCGGCTGCGTCAGCAACTGCATTTTGTGCCAGAGGTAATAATCCTCCACCAACAACCAGTGTCATAAAAATTCCCGATGCAGCAGCTACATATTTACCCAATCCTTCAACAGCAAGATTAAAAATACCTCCCCACATAATTGAAGTACATAAACCAACTAAAACAAGAAGCATCGCATTAATCGGAACTTCTGCAAATCCAAACGATAATGAACTTCCTGCCGTTTTAAATACCGGCATGTTGACCATTATTTCTGGTTTTAAAATTATAGCTAAAAGAACCAAAATTAAACCAACAAATGAAGTAACTGTCAACATCGTTTTACTCGACACTTTGCTTCCGATAGATGCACCAACCAAACGGCCAATCATCATCAATAACCAATATGTTGCAACAAGAGAACCTACAATTTCGGCACCCATTCCAACCGATGTATCAGTCAACCAAAGATACAACGTTCCGGGGGTTCCAACTTCAACACCTACATATACAAAAATTGCAATGGCACCAAAAACAAAATGGCGGAATTTCATGGCACCTGCCATCAGGTTTTTTAATGGTTCTTTGGCAAACTCGATGCTGGGTTCAGGTATCTTAACAGCCAATAACACAAAGAATACAAGGGCAAAAACTCCCATTGCAATATACATTATCGGGAAAATATCGGTAATTTGAGCTTTGGTAGCTTCTCCGATCAAAATACCAACAAAGGCAGGAGTGAATGTTGCTAATACCGAATTAAAAGAACTACCAACCTGCAGCAACTGGTTACCTTTTTTGCCTTCGCCGCCTAAAGTGTTCAACATCGGATTAACAACCGTATTTAATAAAGTCATTGAAAAACCGGCAACAAGAGCTCCAAGCAGATAAATGGTAAATGCCGATCCTTGTCCGGTATGTCCCGAAAGGTACTGAATTCCAATACCAACAAAACCAATTACAACAGCAATTAAAGCCGTCTTCTTGTAACCGATTTTTTGTAATAAAATTCCTCCCGGAATTCCCATTATGGCATAGGCAATAAAATTCATTGCATTACCCATCATACCCTGGAAGTTATTAACTCCGAACTGAGCTTTTAATACAACCCCCATTGGCGCTGCTAAATTGGTAACAAACGCGATCATACCAAACAGTAAGATCATCATAATAATAGGGACTGTGTAATTTTGTTTTTTAGTTTCCATTATTAGTTAAATTTAGTTTATAGTTTAAGTATAGAATTATTGTAGAAATAACAAATTTAAAAATATTCTTTTATCAAATTTATTTTGATTTTTTATTTAAGGTTATTTAAGCTTATTTATTTCTGTTCAAAACAAAACAGAGTAAGGCAGTGACCTTTTTTTTCATTTCAATAATAAAAATCCGGATATATATTATTAGGATTTTCTAACAATAATCTGTCCCCGTCCCGGACTGCTGTCCCGATACGGGACATTGGCACACACCCTCTGATTTTTTAAAACAATTAATACCAATGACTTACAATTTTGTGGCACCCGCTTTGCTTTTACTTTTACACAACACGATAGTTTGGACGCTTGAAGGTTGAAAAAACAAAAAAATTGAATTACAAACTTAAAAACATAAAAATCATGAAAAGATTAACCGTAATTTTAGCAATCGTTTTAACCGCCACAACAAACATTTTCGCACAGTCAGATTCGAACGAAGGCGCACACAGCGTTTCGATCAACATCCCGGAAGTTGCATTGCTTGACCTCGAAGGGTCCTCGTCAATCACTTTGGCGCCAACTGCACCGGCTGAAGCCGGCAACCCTTTCGACTTTTCGTCAGCAACAAACAGCAGCATCTGGGTTAACTACTCGTCAATTGTAGCATCAGGCAATTCACGCTCG
>JAFGGF010000333.1 GCA_016930735.1 Prolixibacteraceae bacterium | reverse complement strand
GAAAAGGAAAAATTATATTCTGAAGCACCTGAACTGGGAAATTACGTATGCAGGCAATGTAAAAAATGCGATGGGATTCTAAAAATTAATCCGTCTGAAATATTTATGATTGAAGGAATTTTTGATCGCCAAATGGAAGATGGATTTATTCCTGATCCATCGGTTTATGCACTTCGTGAAAGGCTGAAACACTGGTTTGGGCAAAAAGAAAAAGCCCTGAAAGAATATATAGATCAATCGGTTAAAGTTGATCCTGAAAATGATTATTCAGAATTAAATAAAACCTGCCCTTGCAATATTGATATTAATAGGAAACTCAAACTTGCACATTCAAAACTAAGTAAAGAAGGTTATTTATTTTAAATTGAAAAATGAATATTCTTATTGCGCCAAATAGTATGAAAGGAAGCCTTTCTGCAAAAAAGTTTGCAGATATTATTGAAAAGGCATTGTTGGAATCGGGGCATGATTTTGTAATCAGAAAAGTCCCGGTTGCTGACGGAGGAGATGGTACAGCAGATCTTTTAATTGATTTCTTTCATCTTACTGTTTATCAACAAACTGTTAAAGATCCTTTACAAAGAGGAATTCAGGCGAAACTGGGTTTTCAAAACGGCATTGCGGTTATAGAAATGGCTGATGCTTCAGGAATGAAACTTTTAGATGAACATGAATTAAATCCACTGGCCGCTTCTAGTTTTGGGACAGGCCAGTTAATTCTGAAAGCTATAGAACTCGGAGCAAAAAAAATATTTCTTTGTATTGGTGGCAGTGCAACGGTTGATGGTGGCATGGGAATGTTGGAAGCTCTGGGAGTCAGATTTTACAACAAAAAGAATAATCTTTTAAACGGGAATGGGATTAACCTTCAAAAAATAGATGCAATTGATTTTCATGCATTAAAAAAATCAGGTGAACCAGAAATAAAAATAATCTGCGATGTCACTAACCCACTTTTGGGTATCGAAGGTGCCGCAAATATTTTTGGCCCGCAAAAAGGAGCTACCCCTGAAATGGTGGGTATACTTGAAAACGGGCTGGCAAATTTTGCAGGGATCATTCAAAATATTACCGGAATTAATGTTTCAGTTTTAGCCGGAAGTGGAGCAGCAGGTGGCATCGCAATGGGGCTTATTGCTTTCCTGAATGCTGAAATTGTAAACGGAGCCGAATATTTGCTTGATCTGTTTTCCTTTAATAATCATGTTCAATGGTGCGATGCCGTTATCACAGGAGAAGGGAAACTGGATTCTCAAACACTAAAAGACAAAGCACCATTTGCGGTTGCCCAAATGGCGAAAAAATACAATAAACCGGTATTTGCAATTGTTGGGCAAAATGAATTTTCAGAAACCGGGCTTTTTAAAAAAATATTATCGTTAACTAACTCCGGGGTTTCAATCAGTGATGCTATGGCCAATGCTGAAAAACTTGTTTTATTAAAAGCCAGAGATTTAGCAAATTATCTTTTTTGAAAATTTTTTACCCTTAATATTTCAGTTTGTATTAAAAAAAATTTTACCTTTAAAATGCAGCTTATTTCTTAAGCTGTGTGTTTGGGGGTTAAATATAAGGGCAGTCGTTTGACTGCCCTTTTCTTTCAAAAAATCTCTGTAACTTTTTATTTTAACGATATTTTTTTTGTGAGTTTAATATCTTCAACAGAAGCACCGGCAAGTAATTCCAGGTCGCAAAGGTCATAATCCCAGTCCTGAATGGTTTCATTCCAGTAGCGAAGATTTTTAACTGGTATTTCAAGTGTCACCGTTTTACTTTCTCCTGCACCAACGGTTTCCCTTGAAAATGCTTTCAGTTCTTTTTTAGGCCATTCCACGGAAGGATTGATACGATGGATATAAACCTGAACCACTTCATCAGCTGCTACAGACCCTGTATTTTTCAAAACAACATCTATGGAAATAACATCATTTTTTCCGTATTTTTCTTTATTAGTAGTTAAAGAAGAATACTCAAATGTAGTATAGGTCAGTCCGTACCCAAACGGATACATTACCGGCAGGTCCTTGGTGTCGAACCAGCGGTAACCAACCATAGACTCTTCCGAATAGTAAGCAGTATTCGGATCTGAATACCTGGAAGTATCCTGCTCCTGTTTTTCCGCATTAAGTCCGGGATTTGTTTCGTCAACAAGGTTCATAAAAATATCTCTTCCTCCCCTTCCCTGCGGATAATTACCAAGGGCATAGGCAGGCGAATCTTCCAGTTTTACCGGAAGGGTGAATGGCAACCGCCCGCCGGGAGAAATATTACCTACAAGGATATCGGCAAGGGCATTGCCTCCTTCTGTCCCGTTAAACCACGAAATCAGCAATGCTTTTGAAAACTGATTTACAACATTCAGATCGTTGGGTCCACCGCTGACAAGTACGGTAACAATGTTTGGATTAACTTCAGCCAGTTTTTTTATCAGTTCGTCCTGCCCCGAAGGTAACATTATGTCTCTTCTGTCACTTCCTTCTGTTTCAACCCACCTGTTGTCTCCGCCAATAAAAAGGACAATGTCTGCTTTTGCAGCAACATCGAGTGCTTCATTTGCTAATTTCTGAGCTTTTATTTCTTTTTCATGAGCTTCCTTTGCCAGTTCTTCAGGTGATCTCCTTCCAAATCTTCTTCCGAAACCGCCTTCAACTCCCTCGTAACCCTGAACAACGATCAATTCTGCTTTATCGCCAATTTTGTTTTTTAAACCTTCAAGAGGAGTAACTTCATAAAGAGTTTTTACACCGGCGCCAACACCTCCAAGTCCCATAGTCCTGTCAGCATTATCCCCAATTACAGCAATTACGGGCTGTTCAGATAAATTGAGAGGAAGAATATTTTTATTTTTTAACAATACAATCGATTTGCTTGCAACTTCATATGCAATTTTTTGCTGAGGTGGTTGTGAAGTTATTTCTTTATTTGCTTCTTCTTCAGGAATAGGTTTAATGGCAAAACGTACCCTTAATATTTCGCGGACTCTCTGATTGATGACTTCCTCTGAAACAACGCCGGCTTTCACAGAATCAAGCAATGCTTTCCCCATAAACCTCTGATCCGGCATTTCAACATTCAATCCGTTTACCACAGAATTTACAGTTGAATGGGTTCCACCCCAGTCGGAAATAACCGGACCTGCAAATCCCCATTCCTCCCTAAGAATCTTATTAAGAAGCATATCATTTTCAGCACACCACCATCCGTTCACTTTATTGTAAGCAGCCATAACACCAAAGGCATCGGCTTCCTCAACAGCTGCCTGAAATGGTGGCAGGTAAATTTCACGCATTGCCCGTTCGCCAACAATAACATTTACTCTCCCCCTGTTATTCTCCTGGTTGTTCAGTGCAAAATGTTTCAGGCAAACAGCTGCACCGTTATCCTGTACACCTTTTGTGTAACCAACAGAAAGACGAGAACTTAAAAACGGGTCTTCACTCAGGTATTCATAAGTACGCCCCCCGGTAGGTATCCTTTGAATATTGATTGCGGGTCCAAGTATCATATCTTTCCCCCTTAATCGGGCTTCACGTGCCATTCCGGTACCGTATTTATAAGCCATTTCCTGGCTCCAGGTAGCTGCAAGTGCGGAGCCTGTCGGGAAAAAAGTAGCTGAGTCAGTTTTCAGACCAAGTGGAGCCCAGCTTTTTGGCTGTAACTCTTCCCTGATCCCGAATGGTCCATCAGCATATTTGAAATCAGCAACACCCAGTCGCTCAACTCCTGCCGAGGTAAACATAAATTTACCATGCAACATGTCAACTTTTTCTTCCAGTGTCATTTGTTGAATGATGCCATCAATTTCAGCATCGTACTGAAGCAAGGCAGACTTACGGGAAGTTTCCTGTGTACATCCAAAAACTGCCATAATTAAAATAAAAATGAATAAAATTCTGCGGTTCATATTTTTTGATTTAGTTGGTTAATTCACTAATTAACTTATTATTGTAGAAATATTTGGATAAAAATAATAGTAAGATTCTGAAATCTTCTATAACTTTCAAATTTTTATCTTTATTTAAGAAAATAGTTTAAAATTAATCAACACATAAACTTTAAAAACTAAATTAACTACCTTGAATTGCAGAAAACTTAAATGGTATGAATATCATTGGTATGTAAATTAATGGTAACACCTCATTTCCGGGGTAGTTAATTTTAATTCCCCTCTTGACAATTTAACAGTATTTTACTATTTTGCCTATAGAATTGGAAAAACTATTTTTTAATGAATTCGAGTCAATCTGATAAAACTTGTGAGGATAGCAAGACTGATAACATCATATGTGATAGTCTTGAAAAATATAAGCTTTATTTTGAACATGCTCCAATGGGGTATCAATCTCTTGATATAAATGGCTGTTTTATTGATGTCAACCGAGCATGGCTAGATATGCTTGGATATGATAAGGATGAGATAATAGGTAAATGGTTTGGTGATTTTTTGCATCCCGATCAAAAAGAAGTATTTAGAGAACTATTCCCCTTAAATATTAAATCTACAGAAATAATAAGGGGAGTTGAATTTACGCTTAAAAAGAAAGATGGAAGTTTCATTATTGTTCAATATACCGCCAACATAGGAAGGGATAAGGAAGGGAACTTCAAACAAACCCATTGTATATTTCAGGATATAACCAAACAAAAAAAGTTTGAGGAAAAATTAATTAAAAAAGAACATGATTTAACCCAATTAGTTGAAAATCTTCAAAATAGAGAAAAAACTGTTACTCTTTTGCTGAACTCAGTACATGATATTTTGGAAATCCATGATTTCACCAAAACCGCCAGAAAAGTTTTTGACTCCTGTGCAAAATCCATTGGGGCAAAAGCTGGCTATGTAGCACTGTTGTCTGATGATGGGGAAGAAAACGAACTATTATTTCTGGAAGATGGAGGAATGAAATGCACTGTGGATCCTGAACTGCCTATGCCAGTCAGAGGATTAAGGGAGCAGGCTTATAATACAGGGAAAGTTGTTTATGATAACTCATTTATGAATAGTGAATGGGTGAAATTTATGCCTGAAGGGCATATGCCCTTAAAAAATGTTTTGTTTTCACCGTTAAATATCAATGGCAAAACAGTTGGAATTATGGGATTTGCATGCAAAAAAGGGAATTTCACTGAAGATGATGCCAGGATTGCTGAGGCATTTGGAGAATATGCCGCTATTGCTTTGAATAACAGTAATAACCTGGAAAAGATAAAAACACATGAGAATGAACTGGAGACTTTAGTAAAAGAAAGGACTTCTGAATTACAGGAAAAATACAATGAAATAGAAGAATTTAACAGGTTGTTTGTAGGCAGGGAATTCAGAATTAAAGAATTAAAGGACAAGATTAAAGAATTAGAGGGTAAAATTAATCATCGATAAATCTTAGTTGGTTTTAGTCTATATTTCACTGATTTTTATAATTACTTCTTCAGTTCATTTCCGAAAAATGAAAAAATATTAGTTCAATAAAACAAAAAAAGCCAACTTTAACCGGCTTAACCTTTGAAAACAAACGGATTACGACGTTTTTTCACAAAGTGTGTATGTTATTAGGAAAGCTTACAGGTTTATGAGATAGTATTTATTAAAACCTGACTGATGTTGTTTCGTTTATCCAGCCTTCAACTTTATAGCTGTCTCCTTCTTCCAGCCCCTGAAAGAAAACTTCTTCCTTAGCGGGGAAGTATTTTTGATAATCGGCAGCTTTCTGAGACGCTTCCTCATAACAATCGTCGCTAACTTTTGCAGCCTGATTATAATAATCAACAGCCAGCCAGAAAATGGAAGCTTTTTTAAATTCGTCGGAACTGAAATCACTGCTTCCTGCAACATAAATATCTCCAATCAGCATAAGAGCTTCACAATAATTCGGATTAAGAGCAAGTGCTTTTTTTTGTAAATCCCTTGCTTTCTGCAGTGCATTCTCTTTAGCAAAAATAAATAAACCATATTCGAAATAATAAGTTGCCAGGAGTTCCTGATCAGATTCCTGTTCAATAGCCTCTTCGTAATATTCTTTAGCTTTTGTGTAATCTTCCAATTTAAGGAATCTGCGAGCCAAATTAAATGCTGCTTCAGGCGATTGGTCAAGTTCATATAACTTTTCTGTTGCTATATTATATAAATCACTTTCATCGCATTTAGCTTTTTCTAATATTTGAAGCATTTCTTTTATAAAATCAATATCACCTGAATTTTTTTCAAACTGCGGGGTATAAATTCGTATCAAATCTTCACAGTTAGCCGCACCTGAAAGAAGTAAAAATTTCTCTATATATTCCAGTCCTTCATTTATTTTATCCACATCAGCATTATTTGCGTCAAGCTTTGTTTTTAAAATTTTATTATAATCATAATAATTCCTGACCACAGTTTCCTTGGGAAGTTTACCATATTGAAACAATTGAGATGAAATATTCATAGTTGTAACCAAAATCGGAATCTCTGTTTTATCATTCCGCAATTCAATGGCTTCACTTAACCACTCATATCCGGTTTTCATTGCCTCAACACGATCTTCTTCCGATACATCACTATCGTTCATATAATATTCAAGCCATAAAAGCCCTTTGCGGCCAAGCACATATTCCTTTTCCTGAAAATATTTAATTCGTTGATCATAAATCTCCATTATTTTATTAAGATTCTTTTCTTTCTCCTCACTACTTTGTGCTTTATCCAGAAAATCCTTATAAAATTCGACACCAAATATGTATATATTTTTTGAGGCCTTAGGAAAATTATTATAGATTATCTCCCAGTGAGGAAGAGCCAATAAATAATAACCATTTTTCTGAAATTCATAAAACGAAGACCACTCTTTTATAAAGTCCAAATTCTGCTCTTTTTTAAGCTCTTCTAACGATTTCAGGTTTAATTCATCATCATTGCTAGAATTATTTGCAGATTTGATTCCATCAAAATAAAAATCGATATGATTGTTTGAATTTTTATCAAGTTTTATTTTTTTAGTCTCTTCATTATAGTTAAACATAATCCATTTTGAATTTGTTTCAATTTGGAATTTTCCTTCAAAATCGCTTATTACAAAGCTTCCTTCAGTTGTTTCTACAATTATACCGGCGGCAGGTTCACCCTTAAGATAAACAGTGCCCTTAACAATTCTCTGAGCTTGAGCCGTGATGCTCAACATTACAATGCCAGCAAGAATTAAGGATTTTAATATTTTTGATTTCATAACTGTTTTTGCAAATTTTAATCATCGTAAACTCTAACAAACTATAGATAATAAAAGTTGAAATGTATGTAAAATGAATTATTAAAACTTCCCTCTTTATTACGATGGAGACTGAAATGGATAAAACAAACAAGTGTTTTATAAAGTAATTTCAATCTACACTAATTAATTGAAACTATTAAATCCTGTATTTTAATAATCCCATTCAGTTTATAATATTTTATTCTAAGATTCCCATCTGATTTTTGCATTTAAATCGCACTAAAAGTAAAGAAGTTGCCGTTTAAGACAGCTTCATTTACTTATAAAGCACAAGCAATCAGAGCCTTATAGTATTACTCAGATTTATTATTATAAAATCTTTTATACCACATAATCGGACCAACATTATAATAATCTTTCTGTATTTCATCTTTCTCTTCTGAAGGATCAAGGTGTGAAGCCCTCGTAAGAATGTCATCTCCGGGTTCCCGGTTTGCAGGAATTAATACATGAGGACCTGACATTTTTAGTGCCTTTACTGTCCTTATCAATTCCTCCATATTCCTTCCAGCATTCATAGGATAAAAAAAGATAGTTCGGTCAATATTATCAGGACCAGTAATAAATACTCCCCGCGAAGTTTTAACATTAGCATAATTATCCTCTTTTTCTTTCATTCCATATAATCAGGAGTCTTCATTTTCAATAGAATTTTCTTTTTCACTTACCACTTGTGCAGTTTGATTTGTTAATAAACTCATTAATTATTATAATTAACAAAGTTATGCATAGGCATGATATTCAATATTTTAATAGAATTTGGTTTAAACAATTGAACATTGCCTGGCAATAAAGATTATATATCAGGTTCAAAAAAACTTAATTTGTTTTCATAGTGCAGCGTAAAACCAGAAACTCCAATGCTGTCATCACATAAAGGCTACACGTTGTACCCGACTGTTTTCAAAAAAGTTCAGAAAGAGGATTCAAACATTGTTCTCTCAATTCTGCTACCAGTTTATGATTAAACGCAATTATGCCAAAACACTTATTGAGCTCTCGGCCATAATACTTACAAGGATTACTTCGGTGGCTTTATTACAATACATAAATTTAAAGAACGGTAAACCAATTAATAATTTAAGATATGCGTTGGCGAGTTAAATCGCACAACAGATTATTTAACAAAATACAACTTTAGAATACCATATTTTAAACGATAAATAATATTGTAAACTTCTTTAATGAATCAATTGGATTGAAAAAGTATTTTTGGTTTGTTGATTAAATGATGTCCAACCTTTTATTCCATTGCAAATATTTAAGAATAATCTTTAAATTAGTGCAAACGTATTCTAAATAGAATTATTAAATCTGACCAATATGAAAAAATTAATGTTTTTGTTTCCTGCATTTATATTTTATTCATTTGCCTACATGCAACCGGCAGGGCAACAAGCTAATCCCTTTATAGCATTTATCCCTTTGCTTTTTTTTGGATTTATTATTTCTGTAATTCCATTGATTTTTTATTTAGTAACCCTTCAAAACACGTTTAACTTAATTAGTGTTGAAAACCGTAAAATGCAACCAGGAGAAGTCTGGCTTACTTTAATACCTTTATTTGGCATTATCTGGCAATTTATAATTGTGAACAGGATGGCAGATTCGCTAAAATTGGAATTTGCATCCAAAGGGATTAAAACTGAAGAAGAAAGGCCAGGGATCAGTATGGGTTTGACATATTGTATATTGTATTGTTGCAGTATAATTCCCTTTTTAGGTATTTTAACTTCAATTGCAGGATTAATTTGCTGGATAATTTATTGGGTAAAAATTAATGAATATAAAAACAGGCTTATTTATAGTAAAAATCTCTTGAAATAATGTAGCCATACCTCCTATTCAATCCTTCCTTTTTCAGTTATTATTTATATCAACTTGGTATCTCTTTGGAAAAACCTGCACTCTAAGAATAAATTTAAGGATCAAAAAACACCGATTTACTTATATGAATTTATTATATTAAAAGATTTAAAATTTGCGGGATTTCCTTTTTGAATATTTCCTTGACTACCTGAAAATCCGGCAAAAAAATCTGCTGCTATATCTGCATAGCAATAACATTCCTTAGGTTTTACAATGCCGGTATGGAAGGTTTTGGCTTCCATTTGCTGCCTGATCCATGCTTCGGTGTTTGAAAATCCACCGTTATAGGCAGCGGCATAAAACCTTATTTTTTCAATACCATCTGTCCATCGATGATCCTTATAGGTTTTATCCAGGAACCTGATAATGGCAAGTACATAAATAAATTCATTCCCTGGATCCTCCAGTTCATCGACAATTGCCTTCCGTAAACCATAATCCCTTAAATCAGCGTGTTGTTTGCGAAACCATGTCTTAAACGCCGGATTTTTTAATTTGTCAACATTGTCAATTACTGTTTCGGCACAAGTAGGTTTTATCTGGAATACACCTACTGAAAAGTTAGCATACTCATCACCCTTGTTTGTATAAAGTGCTTTTAGTAATGTAATTTCGATTTTATCTCGGAGGATGGAATAACGCACCAGTTCGGGGAAGATGACAGAAACAGCAGTTTTATAATCAATACCGTATGTAAGGCATTCATCTTCCATCCAGCGCCTGTTCTCAGAAATAAACGTTATGGCTTTTTGCCAGCCTGAAGCAAAAATCTGAGCATAACTGGAATTAACATTGTTTTCCTGTGCCGAAATATTAAAAACAAAACAATAAAAAAGTACAAAGTACAGATACACATATTTTTTTATCATCCCTGAATGTTGTCAGAAAGGAATTGCAACTTTCATAATGGCATTATGTTTTGGCGAAAAATACATATAAACCAGCGATGGTTTTCCGTTTTCATAAGCCCGGTATGGAGCAAAAAGGTCTTTTAAAATTTTACCGTCGCTGAAAGTTAACTGCCCGTATGAAAATGTTGCCCACGATTTATTATCAGAGCTCAGCCAGAAATTACCATTCTGAACATTCATTCTTGAATGATCAATATTTAAAAGTGTATTTCCGAAAAGGTCGGTAATTTTATCAAAACCAACCCAGACAATATCATCGAATTTTATTTCAGAAGAAAGTGTGGCATTATACATCATATCCTGTGAAACTCCTTCAATATTGGATACAATCTTTTGCTGGATATCGGTAGCACCCCCTGCCATTCTTTGCTGCATTTTCTGGGCCATCTGCATAGCCATTGCCATTTGCTCGGTCTGGGTTTTGTTTTCAGCATTCTGCATTTGTTTCTGCTCATTTTCGGTAAATAAAACATCGGGAGTAACCGCTGCAACAAACTTTGTTTTTGACAAATTGATAACAAAAGTCTGGATCACTGCAAACGGCCCATAAGTTTGTCCATCCAACTTTATTTCATATTTATCACCTGTACGGAAAATGATTCCCGGATACGAAACGGCATAAGCCTGGCTGTTTTCAGGATTTACTTCAGCTTCATGATTTTCAAAGGCTCTGACTTCCGGGTCGTTTTCAGAAAAAGGCCCTTCCGGTGAATCACTGTCAGCACGTTTAATAAAATAATTAGAAGTATTCCTGGCATAAAGAAGGATATCGCCGTTTTTTATTGTAACACTGATTTCATTCATATCCACTGTATACCCCTTATCAAACTCAAATGCAACAACTGCGTCATCACTGGCACAATCAGGTTCGCTTGCCTGGTTTCCCGACTGGTTCTCATTTCCAATTGCCTTATCAACAATTTTGTTTTTTACTTTATTAAGCATCTTTCCCAATTGGGCATTTGCCCCGGAAACTATGAAAATGACAAGCATAAATGCCAATCCAAAACTTTTTATGTGTTTCATATGTATTTTATTTTTTCATTTATTCATTACTGATTCAAGTCAGTTTTTCAGTTCAACCAGTTCGGTTCTTGACTGTAAATTTCCTTTATTATCATATGCTTCCGATTTAATAATCCCTATGCCCTTTGCATACCATTCCAGATTTTTTGTTGAGCTTTTTATTCCAAGTGCTGATGCATTTACGTTACTTGTCAGTTTAAATGTGTTAAATGTTCCTGCTGCAACTGAAATATCCTCAATTGCCTCAATTTTACGGTTGGTTACATCGGCAGAAACCTTCATATTAATAAATCCTAATTTTAAAGCCATCGCGACCGAAGCATCAGGGAGAATGTCACCCGGATTTGGATTAACCGGTATTTCCATATTATTACCTGTAACTTCAATATTGGCAGGCATTTCTCCTTCCTGCTGGAAAGCAGCTTTATTAACCATGTTACTCATATCCAAATAAAGTTTGTCACCCCTTTGATTTATGGTAATTTCATCGTTGTACAAAAGTTTATCTTTCTGATCCATGGATTGTACCAGATATGTAATATCCAAATCGGGTCCATTCACATTAACCTTTTCAATGGTATATTGAAATTTATTTGTCAGTTTATTTTTCTTATCGAAGGTATTATATACCAACACAGTACCTTTTTTGGTAGGGAAAAAAGTTTCCTGGGCCTTTACGGTTAACCCTGCCATGATAATGGCAACAATAATAAAAATGTGCTTCATCTTAATATGTATTTAAATCAATATTCCGGAAATGAGATAATTAAAGTTTTATAAATTCAACTCTTCGGTTGAGTGCTTTGTTCGACGGTGAATCATTCGGAGCCACGGGCTGTGTTTCACCCATTCCATCGGTTTCGAGCCTGTCGCCATTTACACCAAACGATTTTACCAGCTCATCTTTAACCGATGCAGCCCGCCGTTTCGAAAGGTCAAGGTTTGCCGCATCCTGCCCGTCGGAATCAGTATGGCCAACAATCTTCACCTTTACATCAGGAACTTCATTCAAAATAGTTGCTATTTCCTTTAGCGTTCCGTATGATTCGGGTTTAACCACATCTTTGTTAACATCGAAATAAATGCCGTAAGTAACCAGTTTACCTTCAGTAATCAGTTTATTACGTGTATCAGGCTTTCCAACTGCAATTCGAATATTCGATAACATGGCTGCACCGTATTCAAATCTCAGCCTGTCGGGTTTTACACATCCTGCCGGGAAAGCTCTTGGTAAATCGATAATTTTATTTTCATCCTGATATAAACGAAGCCTTGTTTTCTGAACCCAAATGGCAATGTGGTATTTCTGGTTCATTTTCTCCTTGAATTCTTCCCGTTCAACATAACCACTCAGATTTTGCTGACTGCACTCTTCGCCCTGGAGCCATGTATTATAACCTGGCCTCCCAAAATATTCAACAGTAAATTGGAATCCACCATCACCGGGAGCCGATCCGCCATCCCATGCTCTTACATTTTTAGCCTGCATCAACCTGAAATGGTATCCGCTCATCCCTTCACCTTCAAGTCCACCGATAGGAATTACGTCAAATTCTATGGTATAATTTTCGGGTAAATCAAGCAATTCATCAGTCCAGACACACTGATCCATAACAAATTTCATCCAGTTTCCCGGATAAAGGTTTGTTGTAACAACCTCGGCTGAGCCATTTGTATTCCAGAGCGCCGGGAAATCGCCAACCGCATCCTGACTGAAATCTTCATAAAAAATCACCTTTTCACCGGGAATAAAATCATATTTGGAATAAGTCTCCAGGACAGGCTGAGCCGGTTTCTGCGGTTCTCCTTGATTTTCGTCAGTCTGCTCATTGCCTGCATCCTGTTCGATAATCTGCTCCTGTTGTTCCTGTTGTTCCTGTGTATCCTGATTTTTATCTTTTTTCTTGAATACTCCTTTGATACCATTTTCAATTGAATTAAGCCCTTTATCAATCGCCTGATCAGTCTTTTGATTTGCCCGATTATTTGTCTGATTTTTTACCTTTTGTTTGACATTAACCTGTGCCGGAGCCAAACCAGCCTGGCTTACTAAAAGCATTAAAATTACGATCCTTACAAGTGTTTTCATTTCCGATTATTTTTTTCGTTAGTTAATTTGGAATATGTAAATTTAGAAAAGCGGAATATTCGGGAAATCCCCTAAAAAGGGGATTTTTTTGGTTGTTTCCAAATTGTAGATTTGTGTTAAGGTTTCGAGGAACCGGATGAATTATTATGCAGTTTCAAAACAAAACTGATATTCAAAAAAATATAAAATGTCGGGAAAATTAATTCAAAAACCGGGATACTACCGGATGGATAAATTGTCTTTAAAAAAATATTATTTACTGTTTATATTTTTATTACTGACAATTGTTGGT
>JAFGGF010000332.1 GCA_016930735.1 Prolixibacteraceae bacterium | reverse complement strand
GTTGGGACTTGTTTTCATCCCGAATTTTATTGCATTTTCTACAATTGGCTGGAGTAAAAAGCACAATACTTTAATTTCTCTTGCAAAAGATGATACTTCAAACTGATATTTAAGTTTCTCATTAAACCTTATTTTTTCAATCAACAGATATTTTTCAATTATCTCAATTTCTTTTTTTAATGGCACAAATACTTTTTCGTTATCTCTTAAAGTATATCGTAAAAATTCTGTAAGTTCAGTTAACATTTTGTCAGCAAGTTTTATATCGTGATACATTATTCCCTGAATAGAATTCAAAGTATTAAAAAGAAAGTGCGGATTTAACTGATAACGAAGCATCTGGAGTGTGGCTTTTTGTGCAAGCTTCTGCGATTCGTCATACCTTAATCGCTCATCAAGAAGGTCTGTCCTGAATTTGATTCCAAAATAAAGCAGGCTCCATACAAACATTGGCCAGGTAAGAAAAAACAAACTTCCAATAAATTTAAATATGGGATGGATATTTCCGGGTACTCCTGTAAAAAAATAATCTAAACTTCTTAATCCTGTAAAAAACATGGAAAGCTCGCGGCAAACAAGCCAGAAAAAACCTGCAATTACCGACGCAAGGAAGATATTAATCAATGTTTTCCATAAGTTCTGGTTTATTTTGTATAGTTTTTTGTAAATATACCTGAGTATAATGGAAATAGAAAAACCAAAAAAAAGAAACATTAACCAGCCTGAGATCAGATTTATTTCTAATTTCGGATTATCCGGGTAAATATTAATCGTAAAGTCATAGATTAAAAATATTATCCACCCTGCAATTTGGTAAAACCAGAATCCAGGCCGTTTTATCAGAATATCTTTTAATTCCTTCATTTATTTTAGATACTATAGGAAATATAAATTTAAGAATTGAAAAGCTCCTGACATAATAAATTCTGTAGATGGTTAAAAGCAAAGGTTAAAAAACCTATTTGGAAGTTAAAATGACAAATGCCAAAGTTTTAAATGACACCTGATATTGCCATCCGGAATTTTCAAGGTGTATTATGCTATAATTATTTTATTTTTGTTTGAATAGATTATATGAAATTTACTACACAAAAGTACAATCTGGTCACAATCCTGGGGCCAACTGCTTCAGGGAAAACCGCTGTTGCTACTCATTTAGCTGCAAAAATTGATGGCGAAATAATTTCTGCTGATTCCCGGCAGGTTTACAGGGGAATGGACCTTGGAACCGGGAAAGATTACGGAGATTATATTGTAGACGGCAAAAAAATCCCGTATCATCTTGTCGATATTGTCGATGCAGGATACCAGTACAATGCTTACGAATTCCAACGTGATTTTCTAAAGGTATTTGAAGATATTCTGAAAAGAGGGAAAATGCCTGTTTTATGTGGTGGGAGCGGCATGTACATTGAGGCAGTTTTAAAAAATTACAAACTCATACAGGTTCCAAATAATGAAAAGTTACGTGAAGAATTAAGCGGGAAAGCATTGGAGGAATTGACTGGGATCCTGAAAACCTATAAATCAAAGCTTCATAATGTTACTGATATAGTAAATGAAAAAAGGGCAATCAGGGCTATTGAAATTGAAGAATTTTATAAAAATAATCCTGAAATTAATCTTTTAATGCCTGAATTAAAGAGCCTGGTTATTGGAGTGAAATACGACAGGCTTTCACGGAGGAAAAGGATAACTGCCAGATTGAAACAAAGGCTGGAAGAAGGAATGGTTGAAGAGGTTCAGAAGTTGCTTGATTCCGGTTTATCTCCTGAATCTATTATTTATTACGGACTTGAATATAAGTATATTACACTTCACCTTACCGGACAGTTAACATTCAATGAAATGTTTGAAAAGTTAAACACTGCTATTCACCAGTTTGCAAAACGCCAGATGACCTGGTTCAGGCGAATGGAACGGCAGGGTACTAAAATTTACTGGCTGGATGGTTATATGCCTGAAGATCAGAAAACAGAGCGGATTCTTTCACTTTTTTATGGAAATAACTTAATTTAATTAATCCACTGGACTTTAGGTTTTTATCCAATTAAAGAAAAAATGTCCCAGACTGGGATAAACTTCTTTCAGTAAAAAATTACCTGATTTATAAGTGCCAACTCTAATTAATAGCTAATTAATTGATATTTAGTATTTTGTCTGGTTGAAAATACTTGATTTCTTTTTTATATAATTAATTGGCAGGATGTTGGTATGTCCATAATTGCAAGATTTTTTGAAGTTATTTGATTATTGAGGGTTACCTTTTGCATATATTCAGAATATATTAACGCAAACAAACCCATTATTAAACTCAAAATGCAAGACCATGAGACAAGTAATTACATTTGCTGTCCTGATACTTTTAGCTGCCTGCAATACGCTGGAATTTGAAACTCCGGTTGGAGATTCAGTAATGTCAGCTTATATTGGTAGCGATTTCTGGGCGGCTGATTCATTGTCGGAAGCATATTATTTCAAAAACACTTTGTATATTTCTGCCAAAGGAGACAATGAAGATATCATTTTAAAGATTGAAAATCCTGTTATTGGAGAAAATTTAAATGTCGATTTTGCCTTTCTTGGAAAAAAATCAGCTACAGTAAAAAACGAAAACGGTGCAAATATTAAAGTTGTATTGAATTTACTTGATACAGCCAATGCACAGCCAAGTATTGTAAGCGGTGCATTTTACGGCGATTTTATTTCCACCGAAGGAGACTTTGTTGATATAAAGGAAGGGAAAATTAACAATGCTGTTACAGAGAACCTGTTTTGTGAAAACGACATTCGTTCATATTCCGTTGATAATGCTGATATTGGCGGGCAATGGGAACTGGTCAGAGTAGTCAGTAAAAAGGATGGCTCGATACAGAATCCAACATGTAAAAACAAGGTTTACCTGAATTTTTATAACGAAAATTATCAGGTCGATAAAATTGAAAAATGCGATTGTAATTTTGAAATTACCGGGCCAGGAAATTCTTTGTGGGGTAATTTTGAATTATTAAATGAAACTCAAATTGAGTTTTTTAACCAGGAAAAATCAGTAAATACAACAACACTTTATAATGAATTTCTTGAAAACCTGGTTTTTGAATGCATCACAACAAGTAATTCATGTTATATAAATAATACATTGATGCATCTTGAATCACCTGGGTTTATTGGTGTTTTCTATCGCAGGAGCTAACGATGCTGCCAATTTAACCTGGCTTTTATTAATTCAACGTTATCAGATTCCCTTACAACACTGCATAAATGTGAATTATCGGATAACGTTTGTTTTTTAACTGCCAACCTGTCTTCGGGCATGCCTTCCTTAAGAAAATTGACTTCCAACTCAATTAATTCATTTTTTTCATGAAAATTAAAATCGTATGAATCAATAATCCTTTCAAGGTATCTGCCTGTATTAAAGTGTTGGTTTATATCGATTTCATTAAATAGAACCGGTGTGAAAACTAATATGGTATCAGAAACAGGGGAGTTAACTTTTTTAGCATTTTCCCCTAAAACACTTTCCTCATAAACAGGAAATCCTTCTATGTCATTTAATCTGACAATTCTTTTTGATTCCAGGTCAAGCACCAGCCAACTGCTGGTCCCTTTAATAATGCTGTTCCCGTTTTTATCAATAAAGTTGTAATCACGGTAAGCAAAAAAACCATCGGTTCCCCTCGACCATGTTTCAAGAGTAAAATTTTCCCCCCATTCAGGACGTCTTTTAATTTTTACCAAAAGTTTTGAAAGCACCCAGAATTGTTTGCTTTTTTTTAGCTGGTTAAAACCAAATCCTAAAACATCGGCATGTTCCCATGCAATATCCTGCATCTGGTAAAACATAAAAGATGTAGATAATTTTCCAAACCGGTTGATAAAAAAGGAACGTGTTGAAAGGTCTTTCCTGTATTTTGCCATAAAGAAACTGTTTATTTGTCTAAAATAATTATAAACTTTTGTACAAATTTATTGTTCGGTTTTGAAAAACTGTATGGTTTAACCATTTTTGCATTAATTTAACAGAAAACCATGGAAGAAATACTCATTAAAACACCGGAGCAAATTGAAGGCATCAGAAGAAGCGGTCAACTGGCAGCCAAAACTCTTGATTTTGTAGGGAGTTTTGTAAAACCTGGTGTTACAACCGGCTTTTTGGATGATAAAATAGAAGAATTTATTGTTAAAAACGGAGCGGTTCCGGCAACAAAAGGATATAACGGGTTTCCTAAATCAAGTTGTATATCCCCCAATGAAGTAATTTGCCATGGAATTCCTTCAAACGAAATTGTATTAAAGGAAGGCGATATTGTTAATATTGATATTACCACCATCCTTAACGGTTATTATGGCGATACTTCAAGAATGTTTGCAGTGGGAGAAATCAGCCCTGATGCAAAAGATCTCATAGATGTAACCAAACATTGCCTTGACCTTGGGATTGAACAGGTTTGGCCTGGAAATTATTTCGGGAACATTGGTTTTGTAATCAGCCGTTATGCAAGGGTCAAAGGTTATTCCGTAGTTTATGAATTTTGCGGGCACGGTGTGGGTTTACATTTTCATGAAGCACCACAGGTTGACCATACTGCACGCCGTAACAGCGGAGAAATTATGAAGCCCGGTATGATTTTTACCATTGAGCCAATGATAAATCAGGGAAGGTCATCTGCAGTTGTTGATAAGAATGACGGCTGGACCGCACGTACCATTGATAAAAAGCTTTCTGCCCAGTTTGAACATACTATTCTTGTTACTCCCGAAGGATATGAAATACTTACCGAATTACATGAATAAAAAAAGCCCGGAATTTTCCGGGCCCGATTTATACACTTTATCTCTCTGTGTTATTTCATCATCCAGTCTTCCAGCCTGAGTTTTTCATCGATTTCTTCTACATATTTGAATGTAGCCTCTGATGAATTGTCTATGGCATTGTTTTGATCTTTTTCAGATGTAGTTGCCTTCGATTTGTCTGCTTTAAACATCCAGTTTTCGAGGTGAAAATTCCTTTCACTATCTACTTTTAAGACATTTGTAACCCAAATCTCAGAATAAACTATATTGCCAAATTTTAAACCTTCTGATTTTTCAGTTGTATTGACCATTGCTTCAGCTATCTCGCCAAAACTATTGTTTGTTACAAGGTCTTCCCAGAATCCCTGGGCACTTACGGTCAGGCTAAAAAGAACAAAACTTATTATGGCTGCTGTTGTCCTTAAAGTTGTTTTCTGAACATTGTTTATTGTTTTCATGGCTAATCCTCCCTGTTTTTGTTTTCTGACTTTTTTCTTTGTTTCTGCTTTGTTTTCATTCTTAAGACGCAATAAAATCCGATTCGTTACATTTTTATAGAACTTTTTTTAGGAAATTACCTTTCTTTGCTCTGTACTATGTTTAGCATAGTAGTTTAATATATTGATTTAATGATTATTAATCTCATTTGTTTTAATTGAAAATATTTTTATTTTATCATTCTTTAAAGAAAATGTTTTCAAGAATAAAGCCTGAATAAAATAATTGTAATGGGATTTGGTTCTTCCCCGGAATTCAATTTATTTTTCTTTTTAAATAAAATGCAGCGAAAATTTTATCTTTGCTAACCTTTAATTAAAGTTATGTCATTAAAAATTGAAGAAAAGGACCTGGAAAAATTTATACTTGTTGGTGAACGTGTATTAATAAAACCAAAGTCGCCAACAAGTAAAACAAAAACCGGTTTATATTTACCGCCAACAGTTCAGGAAAGTGAAAAAGTGCACAGCGGTTATATTGTTAAAGTTGGGCCGGGCTACCCGATTCCGGCGATGACTGATGATGAAGAACCCTGGAAGGAAACCAAGGAAAATGTAAAATATGTTCCTCTTCAGGCAAAAGTCGGGGACCTGGCAGTTTATTTAAACAAGAGTGGTTACGAAATTGAATTCAATAACGAAAAATATATAATTCTTCCACATTCGGCCATATTAATTTTTATAAGGGACGAGCAATTGTTTGAATGAATAAGTGACTTATTTGTTAAGTGATTGATTAAGTAAAATTTACAAGTTAAAGTAAGAATCCATGTTAACTTCTTTAATTCCTTATATAATTACTCTTTACATTCTAAGCAGGCATTGTAAATTCCTTCAAACATTTCTTTAATATCTGAAGCAGCTACTGCGGAGTAGGCAACTCGTAAAACATTATTCAGGTTTATAATGCCGATGCTGTATTTTTCAATTAACAGTTGCCTTACTTTTTCTCCGTCAATCCCCTCTGCAAGTTTTACACACATAAAATACCCCGAATTATAAGGGAGGGCATTAAAGCATTCTTCGTATTTTTTTTCGGTTAATGCACTTTTAACTGCATCATAACGGGCTTTCATAATTTTGAATTTCGCTTCTTTCTGTTCATGGTATTCAGGGCTGTTGAATGCGCCTAAAAGCAGTGATTGTGAAATGTTTGCTGAGTTTGAAATGTTTCCGCGGATAGCACCTGCAGTTTTTGATTCTAGGGCAGAGTAAAATGAAGCATCCCCGTTTTTAATTCCATAGGTTATAAACCCTACACGAAATCCCCACACATAATCTTCTTTTGTCGGACCATCAACTTTTACTGCAAGAACATTTTCATGTAACTGGCTCAGCGCAGCAAAAATACTTTCTTTGGCAACACCTTCCTGGTAAACCAGCCCGAAATAAGCATCGTCGGTGATTACAACAATTTTATTTCCTTTTTCTGCTGATTCTTTTATTATTTTAATAATCTCTTCACTTTCTTCAAAGGTTGGAGTATAACCTGAAGGATTATTCGGGAAATTCAGGATCATTACTTTTTTCCCTGTTCCACCTTCATCAAGCCTTGCCCGGAAAGCTTCCAAATCAAATCCGCCATCTTTAAACAGGTTGAATTTAACCAGGTTAGCACCGTAAGCATGGTTTAGTATCAGATTATAATTTCCCCAGAACAGGTCGGGGACAATAACCTCGTCACCCAGATCCAGGAACATATAACCAGCCATGCTGACTCCATGAGTCAGGGCGTTTGTAACGACCGGCAGGCTTAACTCCTGATTATTAAGCGATGGATTTTTTTCGTAAATCATACTTTTCCACTTTGCCCTTATATCAGGCCTTCCAAAACTTGGAGCGTATGGAAAAATCAAAGAAGGATCCAATCCAACTTTAGAGGCAATAGCTTCAAGACGCATGGGTGATCCGTCATCTTCAATTGCTGCACCAATGGTTGCATTTATTTTTGTACCCTTGGCATCGGCTGTCTGACCTAATATACCCTTCTTCGGGAAGAAAATATTTTTCCCTCTTTCAGAAAGCAGTTCCAAAACTCCCGGATTCTTATTTTCAATAATTCTGTTAAGTTCTTCAGCCTGTGGATTCATATTTATTATCTTAAAAATTAAATAAAAATTTCTGTTGCAAGATATGAAATTATCGCTCAGGTAAAGTAATTTACAGAGATTCAGAAAAAAGAATTCAGAAAATTCTAACATTCAGATAGTGAATTGTTGATAATGAATATTTTGTACGTTATGAATAAAGATTACTGATTTTAACAACTTTTTAACAAGCTTTACGCTTCTTTTACCAAATTTATTATTGATTGAAATAAACAAATACATTAATTTTATTCCCAAACCGAAAAGCTAAAAATTAATACTACCCATTATGAAAAATCAAAAATTTATCCATTCTTTCTTTCTTGTAATTATTGTATCATTTATTTTTTCCTGCACTCAAAAAAGCGGCGACTGGCCGGGATGGCGCGGTGAAAACCGTGACGCCAAAGTTGTTGGCTTTAAAGCTCCTGCTCAATGGCCAACCGAGCTTACAAAAAAATGGCAGGCTACCGTTGGTTTGTGCGACGGAGCACCATCTTTTGTCGATGGTAAATTATTTTTATATGTGCAGCAGGATTCAAGCGAAATTGCTCTTTGCCTTGATGCCGGGACTGGTAATAATATCTGGAAAACTGTTTTAAATCCTGCTGCAAAAATGCAGGGTGGGGGAGCTCAGCATCCGGGACCCAGAAGTACTCCCCTGGTTGATAACGGTAAAGTTTTTATGTTGGGTGCCGATGGTGCTTTCACCTGTGTAAATGCTGAAACAGGTGAAATTATCTGGCAGAATCTGGATTATTACCCTCAATTCCCTGTTTTTTATACGTCTGCTTCACCGCTGGTAATAAATAATCTTTGTATTATTCATCTGGGAGGTCACGACGATGGAATAATAGTGGCATTTGATAAGTCAACCGGAGAAAAAATCTGGACAATCGAAGGGGAGCCTTCAACTTATTCATCTCCGGTTATCATGAAACTGAATGACGAAGAAATTATTGTCTTACAAACCGAAGTTGATTTACTTGGAATATCACCTGAGGGTAAAGTCCTTTTCAGGATTCCAACACCTGGTGAAAGGAGGTTTTATAATTCAACTACACCCATAGTTGATGGGCAGAATATTTTTATTGTCGGACAGGGGCTTGGCACAAAAATGTACAAAATTGAAAAATCGGGTGATACATATAATTTTTCTGAAGTATGGTCAAATCCTGATTTTGGAGGATCGTTTAATACACCTGTTTTAAAAGATGGATATTTATATGGGAATGAAGCGGCACAGGGAAAATTGTATTGTTTGAATGCTTCAACCGGTGAAACTGCCTGGGCTGACGATGTAAAATACGACAGATTTGCTCTTGGCCTGGACCTGGGGAAAGTGTTACTTTCGCTTCCGGCAACAGGTGAATTGGTGATTTATAAGCCGAATCCTAATAAATACGAAGAAATTGCGAAATACAAAGTGGTTGATCCGCCGGTTTATGCACATCCTGTTGTTGCCGGGAATAAAATATTTATAAAAGGTAAAGACGATTTGATTTGCTGGAGTGTGGATTAAATGAATTAAGGCCGGTTTTATCCGGCTTTTTTTTACTCTTTTAAAGCAGAAACGATTATAAAAAAGCCGCTCAAAGCAATAAGCCCTGCAATAATAATTAAAATCCTGACTTGTT
>JAFGGF010000050.1 GCA_016930735.1 Prolixibacteraceae bacterium | reverse complement strand
GGACCACCCATTCCTGTGCCGTCAGGACAACCGCCCTGAATTACAAAATCGGGAATTACCCGGTGAAAAGTCAACCCATTGTAAAAACCTTCTTTTGAAAGTTTAATAAAATTCTCCACTGTTCCAGGTGCATCATCATCATAAAACTCAACTTTCATGACTCCCTTACTGGTATGTATTTCTGCTTTGCTCATAACATTTTATTTAGGACGGCAAAAGTATAATTTTTTTGAAAATCAGATTATTAAATTTGAATAATTTGAAAAAGAGTATTTGGAGTGTCAGATTATTTTGGATTTGAATTTTAAACTTAGTTCTTTTTTAAGCTTTTGATCCGGGCATTTTTCAAGCATTATTTTATCACAGTCGTGAAACATGGTAAACCGTTTTATCTCCTTATAAAACAATTCAATAAAATTTTCCGAAACAATAAATTCAGGTTCTGTAACCAGATTTTTAATAATCATTTTTCCAGCTTTTCTGTCGGCTTTTGGATCGAACCGGGCTACCAGATTATTTCCAAAAAGAACCGGAAATACAAAATATCCATATTTCCTTTTGGGTTCAGGTGTGTAACATTCAAGCGAATAATCGAAATTGAAAAGTTGTTTTGCCCGCTCACGCTGAATGATGAGGTTGTCGAAGGGAGACAGCAGTTTAACACCCGGATTATTAAAGGTTAATCCCTTTAATTCATTTATACTTTCTGAAAGAGCAAAATAATTAACCGGAATTGAATCTGTTTTAATTTTTACTACCGAACCTTCTTCAATCAACTCTTTCAGGTTTTTATTGATTTCTTTGGCACCAATAAGTTGAAAATCAGAGTCACGGCCGGCACCGGGTTGTAAAAAACTTCTGATTTCTTTTTCGGTTGCAATTCCAAACGCTTTTAAAGCCCTTTTAATGATAAACCTCGCTGATTCATTTTTATCGGGGACAGTGGTGTCCACCCATTCCGGGAGGACCTTTTCTGTCAAATCATAATATTTTTGAAAGTTTTTCCTTTCCGAGATCATAAGTTCGCCCTGCCAGTATAAAACTTCAAGCGCCATTTTTGCCGGTTTCCAGTCCCACCATGTGCCTCCTTTTTTACCTGAGGTGTTTTCAAAATCTTTTGAACTTAAAGGACCTTCATCGGCAATCCTCTTTTTAATGTCTTTAAAAATGTGTTTTGATTGTTCAATTCTGTATTTGACCCAGGGGGATTTAGGTTTTTTAAATTTCTCCATCCGGGGCAGGCTGAATCTGAAATCCTTCATTGGCAGGTACGACATGGCATGCCCCCAGTATTCATAAACCTGCCTTTCTTTTGCCTGAAGTTCATGCAGCATTTCCGGTGAATAATTTGTAAATCTTGACCATAAAGCCTGATGATGGGCACGGTTTACAACCGAAATTGTATCGATTTGAACATATCCAAGCTGGTCAAAAATTTGGTTTAAAGAATCAATTCCGTTAATTGAATTAATTTTTTCATCGAATTGAGAACCAACAGCTAAATTTCTGGCATTTTCAGGTGATATTGTAATTGTTTTCATTGGGGAATAATTTAAGAAATTTTATTATACAAATCCCACAACACAATTCCTGCACTAACAGAAATATTGAATGAATGTTTGGTTCCGAATTGTGGAATTTCAATGCTGCCATCACAAAGGTTTACAACCGATTGTTTAACACCCTTTACTTCATTGCCAAAAACAACAGCCATTTTTTCACCTTTTTCCGGTTTAAATTCAGGAAGAGGAATACTTCCTTCTACCTGTTCAATTGCAAAAATTTTGTATCCCTGTGTTTTTAACAGGATAACAGCATCTTCGGTTTTTTCAATGTATTCCCATGGTACCGTTTTTTCAGCATCAAGGGCAGTTTTATGGATTTCCTTATTTGGGGGTGTAGCCGTAATTCCGCACAAATAAATCTTTTCAATCAGTAGTGCATCTGAAGTCCTGAAAACTGAGCCGGTATTGTTGCAGCTTCTGATATTATCCATAACAACAACCAGTGGCGTTTTTTTAACAACCTGGTATTCCTCAACAGAAAGCCGGTTTAATTCACTATTCTTAAGTTTTCTCATGTTGAGTAATTACCAGTTAACTTCTGCCCTGCGAAACGGCATAGTCATGCAACGCGCACCACCACCTCCGCGTGCCAGTTCAGCACCTTCAATTGTCACTACACATTTGTTATAATCTTCCGGTTTTGTTTTACCCGAAATAATATCGGTTGCTTTTAAAACATCATATCCGTTTTTGCTGAGCTCTTCAATCGTATGGACGTTCCTTTCATAGCCAATCAGTTTTCCCGGAGCAAATGCGAAAAAATTAGCTCCGCTATGCCATTGTTCCCTTTCCTGGATCCATCGGTCTGTAGTCCCCCCACATGCAATCGGTTTCAGACCGATCCCAATTTTTTGCAATGCTTTAAGGATATTGGGCTCTTCATTAATTTTTACATCTTTATTGTTAACTACAATTTGAATAGTCCGGTATCGGTTCATTTCAAAAATAACCGGTTCATAAACCATACATTCATCATTGTTGAGAATTGTGAAAACCATATCGAGGTGTATAAATGATTCAGGCTGGGAGGGCAGTTCCTGCACAATAATATAGTATGGCCCTTTTTTTTCAGCTTTCAGTTTCTCAATTAAAAAATCGATTCCCTGCGTGCTGGTTCTCGGTCCTGCACCAATTACAAATATATTTTCCTTAAAAACAAGGAAATCGCCACCTTCGATTGTAATTTTCTGATCCGGTCTGATTTCCTGTGAAAGT
>JAFGGF010000331.1 GCA_016930735.1 Prolixibacteraceae bacterium | reverse complement strand
TGGGGATTTGGGACGGAATTCCGCAATCGGCACTGATGCTTCCGCTTGATGTCCACACCGGCAATGTTGCCCGGAAACTGCATATCCTACGCCGAAAACAAAACGACTGGAAAGCAGTGGAAGAAGTAACCAATGTTTTACGTAGTTTTGATCCGGCTGACCCGGTAAAATACGATTTTGCATTGTTTGGATTAGGTGCTTTTGAAAAATTCTGAATATGGGCCGTAACAACTATTTTCAGTTTAAACAATTTAATATCATTCAGGAAGATTCGGCAATGAAAGTCGGAACTGATGGAGTTTTGGTAGGTGCCTGGGTAAATGTTTCCCGTGAAAAGAATATTCTGGATGTCGGAACAGGAACCGGAGTAATTGCGCTGATGATGGCGCAACGTTGCAATGCAAATATTACAGCAATCGAGATTGAAAAAAAGTCATTCGGTGAGGCTTGTTTTAATTTTAGCCAGTCGCAGTGGACTGATAGAATAAAACCTGTTTACGGGTCTTTTCAGGATTTCTGTTCCGATACAAATGAAAAATTCGATTTAATAATTTCCAATCCACCCTTTTTTGAAAATGCTTCAAAAGCAGCGGAACAGAACCGCTCGAATGCCCGTCATACTGACCTGTTACCATTCGATGAACTAATAATTCACTGCAGTAAAATTTTGGCTGAAAACGGAAGGTTGTCAGTAATTATTCCGGCCTTTTTTGCCGATCAGTTTATTTCTTTGGCTTCAGAAAATAAATTAAATGTTTCCAGGTTAACCAAAGTCAGGCCCAAACCTGAAAAACCTTTTCACAGGTTTTTGATCGAATTCTCCCGTGGAAAAACTATTCCGGCAATTTCAGAACTTACAATTGAAACAAATTCGTATCAGATTTATACTCCGGAATATAAAAACCTGACCAAAGATTTTTATCTGGCTTTCTGAAAATTAAGCAAGAAACAAAAACGGATTAAATATTTTTTGCATATTTTCCACAAATTTATCGATGGAATTGTGGTTTATTTTAGAAACCGACTCATTTACTTTAGCTACTTTTTTAATTACAAGCTTTTCGATAAAATTCATTCGGTTAAAATCGAATTCACCACCTAAAACAGCGGTCGATTTGGCATGATTTATCAATTCATCAGGAAAAGCATTTTGAAATTGTTCATACCCCTTTTCACCCTCTTCCATACAACAAATGTATAGTCCTAAGTCTCTTGTAATAAGGATGTCAAGGTTTTTTGAACAAAATTCTTTTACCCTTTTTTGAATTTGTCCGGCATGAATACTGCCACCGATTATTACCTGGTCAAATTCAGTTATTAAAGGAATTTTATCTTTTTTCAGGTTAACAAGGGTAACATTGTCACCAAGTTTTTCTTTGATCTCAATGGCAGTTTTTTCTGTACAGCCATGTGTTGACATGTAAGCAATTAAGGTTTTCATAGTTTTATTGTTTTTGGCTTTTTAAACGGGTGTGAATTTAGAGTAATTATTAAACCTTCACCCCATTTTTTCGGTTAACTAAACATTAACATCGGTTAATAGAGAACCAATAAAAGACAAAATAGTCTTTTATTTAAAAATAATGTATATTTTTGCCGGAAATTGTACGCCATGACATTTAAATTTGATAAAGGAATATCGGTTGATACCAATTATTACAGAGTTTCTGATATCAAATATCTGACAGCGGAAGCATTTATAATAACCTTGCCAAAAAGCAGGTTTTCTTTTAAAGCAGGGCAGCATATTTCACTTTCAATAAAGGGCGATTATCAAAGCCGTGAATATTCAATATACAGTGGGGAAAATGAAGAAACATTTCAAATCCTGGTAAAGGAGGTTGAAGGCGGATATTTTTCACCAAAACTGAAAAATCTGAAAGAAGGCGACCTTGTTGAAGTTCATGGACCCTTTGGAAGGTTTGGCCTGGATGAAAAGGCCAAAGATTCGCACAAGCATGTTTTTATAGCAAGCGGTACCGGCATTTCACCTTTTCACAGCATTATCAAATCAAATCCGGGACTCAATTATGAAGTTATTCACGGAGTTCGTTACCAGATTGAAGGCTACGAGCACAAAAGCTACGATCCTGAAAAGTATACTCTTTGTACATCGCGTGACAGCAAAGGCAATTTTAACGGAAGGCTCACGGAATATCTGAAACTTGCTGATTTTGAAAAAAATACCATCTTTTACCTTTGCGGGAACAGCAACATGATTTTTGATGCCATGGAAATTTTAAAGGGAAAAGGTTTTGGCAGGGAATCAATAAAAGTTGAGGTTTATTTTTGATATCGGATAATCAGATTACTTTGAGTCGATTTTATTACCAAAAGCCAAATCGCCGGCATCACCCAGCCCGGGCACTATATACATTTTTTTTGTTACGTTGTCATCAACGGCTCCAATCCATAAAGTAACATTCTCGGCTTTAATGTTTTCAGTAATGTATTCTACTCCAATTTTACTTGCAATAATTGCAACGATATGGACGTGCGAAGGTGTTCCTTTACTAAACAGCGCCTCATAGCCGATTTCAATTGATTTCCCTGATGCCAGCATCGGGTCGGAAAGGATTACGACTTTATCATCGAGAGAAGGTGAAGCCATATACTCAAATTCAATTCCAAACCCACCTTCATCATCATATTTCCGGAAGGCCGAAATAAAACAGTTTTCAGCCCTGTCGAATATTTTTAACAGTCCGTAATGCATGGGTAATCCGGCACGTAAAATGGTTGCCAGCACAGGTTGTTGTATTAAGGTAGGAACCTTTGCTACCCCAAGAGGTGTTGTTACTTCTTTAACCGAAAATTTAAGGTTTTTACTGATCTCATACGCAAATATTTCACCAATCCTGTAAAGGTTTTCGCGAAATCGCAACGGATCTTTCTGAATATTTTCGTCCCTGATTTCCGAAAGGTACTGGTCGAGAATTGAATGATTATTCCCTAAAATTTTTATTTCCATGGTGTAATATTATGTGAATACAACATCGCCGTCGCCATCCTGAATATAACTGTGTTTTTTATAATATGGATGAAGCTCTTTTGTTACTCCTGTAAATTTAACTTCATTTTTTCGTTTATAAAAAGGCATTTTTGCCGATTGTAAAAATTTGATAAATCCGGGATGAAAAACGACCATTGAATTATATTTCTTTTCTAATATAATCGACACGATTGTTTTAAAAACTTCGGTTTCATATTCTGGTTCAAAATACAAATAGGGAATCCTTGCCAAATTATCCCGGTGTGAAATTGCAACAAAAGCCTTGATTTCTTTTTCTTTTTTCAGGATAAAATATTCGAGTGAATACCTTTTTACCAAATGTGTAAACGGATACCTAACCTGATTTTCGGTTTTTAATACCTGAACCCATGGAAACTCAAGAAACCAGGTAAATGCCTCAACTGATTTCCGGATAAAATCGTTTTGGTTGTTTTCATTAATAAAATTTTCAGTTTCCTGATCAATTTTATCCACATGTTCAATATCAAGTTTATCTCCCGAAAACTTCATTTTAAAATAAATCCGAATCGGGTATAATATAGTATTTAGTATAATATCGAAAGCACGAAATATAAATGAAAGCCAAGACAATTCCGGGAATCGGGTTTTAAAAAGATCAGCAAGGTAAAATTGCATAAAGCCCCTCATTCCAGATATAGGTTCTGAAAATTCAAATTTGCCGGTTTTTTCAAGGATACTTTTTAACTGAACTGTACTTTCGGCAAGATATAAATGGTTGCCGCTTTTTTCTATCACCCGAAGAATTAATGGGATGGCCAGGCCTTTTCCTTTTTCGGGATGTACCCACCAGCAGGTGTTTGAAAATACTTCCACATCTTCGCGGTTTATTTTGCGCGGGAGCAACCCGGCAAATCCGAGCAATTCATTTCCATTGGCAACGTAAATCAAGGCGGTCTGTCCGGGGTTGGCATCAGGATTGGCTGCCTGAGAAACTGCCCTTAAAAAGGTAATTGGTTTTGGATCCAGTTTTTTAAACGTTTCGCTTTCAACAAAGAAAATCAGTTCTTTTATTTTAACCTCCCTGACTTCCATTTTCAAGTTTTTGGTTTATATATTCGATAAAATCTTTAACACTTCGCATTTCAATCAACTGAAACAAATCAAATGTTATATTAAATTTCTTCTCCAATGAATTTATAAGTATCATATGGTTTAGCGAGTCCCACTCCTTAATATCTTCAACAGAAGAAAACTCAGAAACTTCCGGGGCATTTTCAAAAACTTTTTTGAATACAAAAATTACCTCGTCCTTAATGTTAGCCTTGCTCATGCGTTTAATTGTCGCTATTATTTGCAAAGATAGTTGATTCTTAATTTTTCACGATCGATTTTACCACTGCCTGTAAATGGAAAAACCTCTAAGGCAATAATCTTTTCAGGAACCATTTGTGGAGGTAATTTATCCTGAAGTTCTGACTTTAATTTCTGTGCTGAAATATCCACCGAATCAATAAAAACCGCAATTTTTGAAAATCCATTTTCGATGTAATCAATAGCTACAACACTGACGTCCGATATCAATTCTTTTACAGAAACTTCAATTTCGATGAGGTTTACGCGATATCCGTTTATTTTTACCTGGTCATCAAGGCGGCCTTTAAAATATAAATAGCCTTCTTTGTCGCGATAAACCAGGTCGCCGGTGCGGTAATACTTTTTATTTTTTATAATGTAAAAACAATCAACAGGATTCAGGTAGTTAGCCATGGTTTGTTTTCCACCAATACACAATTCACCTTCTACTTCATCCTTCAGAATATTTCCATTTTTGTCAGTTAAAATGCAATCGACTGCCGGAAAAGCTTTGCCAATAGAAATAATACCATTAAAAGCCCGTGCATTATCAAAATCGGGAAAACGATAAGTTGTCGAGCTAATTGTTGTTTCAGTTGGTCCGTACAAATTTGAATATTTTGCATTAGAAAAAGCATTCTTCCATTTTTGAAGCAGGGCAACCGGCAAAGCTTCTCCCCCAAAAACCATCTGTTTCAGGTGGCTTAAGTCAAGTTTTGAAATATATGGTTCTATATAGGCTAAAACCGATGGGGTCATTTTTGCCCATGTAATTTTTTTATCGGATATGAGTTTGGCAATTGCCAGAAATTTGAATGTATTATCAGGTATAGTATAAACACAGGCTCCGGTTAAAAGAGGTAAAAGGTAACCCGTAAAAGCTGCATCGGAGGTAAGATCATACGTTTGAAGGAAACAATCATCTTCCTGAAGCTCCGGGAAAAGTTGTATGAATCCATCGCAATATGCCTCAACATTTGCAAATGATATAGGGACATACTTTGGCAACCCGGTACTTCCCGAAGTGGATAAAATATACATAGGCTGGCCTTCTTCAGTTTCAGCCAATAAAAAATCATCTTCAGAATAAATATTTGTATTAAAAAAGACAGTGGTTTTATCCTGTACAATAATTTTATCAACTTCCTTTTTTGCTGAAAAAACTACTTCAACTCCTGTGACCTTTAAAATTTGATTGTTTCGTTCAGAAGGATATTTAGGATTTAAAGGCACCACGCAAATCCCTTTAAACCAGGCGGCAAAAATAGCTGCGTAGGTCTCAATAGCATCAAACCCGATAACACCGATTACTTTTGTTTTTTGAGGAACCTCCTGACTTAATAATTTCGCTGTACCATTAATAAATTTTAAAAATTGCCTGTAGGTAAAATCTTTGCCATCAATACAAAATGCCCTGTTATTCTGGCATTTTTGAAAAGTATTCTTAAAATCGGCAAGCAATTTCATAATCTGGTAATTATATTTTTATTAAATAATGCTTTCAAACCAAAATAGGCATATTCTTCCCTGATGATTCTTTTAGCCGGTTTTAAATTTTCATCCATGGGAATTCGTTGAATGTGGTTTGCAATAGTATCTTTTTTAATCCCGGCAGTACCAAAAGTTATATCCGGTTTTATTTTTTCCGAAAGGAATTTAAAAAAGGAAGCAGGTATCTCATAATCTGTAAATGGGAAAGCAAAAGCCCTGATTTCCGGCTGTAGATTTTGATCGATATAATCAAAACTATCGATTAATTGTTGTTTTCTTTCTGTTTCAATTATTTCCCAAAATTTGGGATGGTCGTGGCTGTGCGAGCCAATCAGGAATCCGTTTGCCTGCAGTTCCCGAATCTGCTCCAATGTCATAAACGGCTGATGTTCTTTCAGGTAATCATTAAAATCTATTCCAACCAGTTTGCCTGCCTTGTTTATTAATTCCTGTTCCGAATATTTTAGCTTGTTTAATTGTAGAATTAATTCATGTTGAGAATTTGTTTTGCGGCAAATCAATTCATTTAATTCCGGGACTGCTTTTAATGCTTTTACTTTTTCAATGATCAAACTTATTTTATGCCGGTAAAAAAGTTCTTTGTTATCGACAAATGCAGTATTTATAAAAAAAGCTGCCTGAATACCTTTTTGCTTTAAGATTGGAAAAACAACATCGTAACATTCACGCATCCCGTCGTCAAACGAAAGAAAAAAATAGGGTTTTGAGGATTTTTTATGGTTTCTGATAAATTCAATAAGGTCTTCAGTTGTTGCAGGTTGGTAATGTTTTAGTAAAAACTCAAGGTCGGTTTCAAATTGTTTTACCGAAACAGCTTTATATAAGTTTTTTATATAATCGGGTTGGTCATCTGAAATCAAATGATAAAAGGGGAAAATAAATTTTTCGCCTGAAATAGTACGGATAAAATTCAGCGAAAAAGATTTTGAAAAAGTATAAGTCAGATTTTTTACAAACTGCCGCATTTTTTATTTTATAAACTTCCGGATTACCGGAATCCGGTTCGAATAAATATAAAAATATTTCTCTTTCACAGGATTAAAACTTTCAAAAAACCAGGCTATGCTTTTAATTACCGATCCCTCAAAATCAAGGATTTGTTTAGAACCGGCATGGTCGCTAATTACCCTGTCGATGATTGAATACATGGCCATATTTTTCTTGCCCTCAGCATTCGAAAATGAATTAAGGTAATAAATCCGGTTGCCATCATATATAAAAAATGCAGCAGCACACAAGTTGTTTTCATTGGTATAGGCAGAATAAATGGTCCCGTTCCCCCGGGAAACAGTGAATCCCATAATCCGGTTCAAAAGTGCAAAATCAGATGTACTAAATGAATTCCCCATAATTTGTTTTTTCACCTGAAGATATTCACTGTGCAACATTCCTTTGTTGACTGCGACTTTAAACTTTTGAGCAGATTTCAGGTTTCGTTTTGTATGGCTCAAATAACCTTTATAAATTGATTCATAGTCTTTTTCAAGATGTAAAATGTAGTTGGTTTTTTCAGTTGACTGAAATTTGTTAAAAGCTGCGGCATCGTTTAAAGTGTTTAGCTGATAACTTACACGTCGAAATTTATTATAAAGTTCATCTGCAAATTGTTCCTGAATATTTTTATACGGCGAAGGAAAAATCCCGGTTTGCTGGCAATAGGTTGGTTGGCTTAGGTATGTAATTCCCCATTTTGATTTGACAGGCAAGGGCATTACAAATTCGTAATCGTCGTAAACCAAAGCCTGCCAGCCTTCGGCAATCAGGTCAAGGTACCATGAACGGGCATATAATTTCCCGGCTAACGATTTGTCAACACATTCATCCCATTTTTCGTAGTCTATATCATGGTTTATTAACAGCCTTATTTTATTCGCGTTACTCATTTGAAAGTCCGAATCCTTTTTCGTTCATAAACTCAAAAACTTCTCTGTAGCCCTTCCAATTATCCAAATTACTTAACGATTCGTTGTGCCAGATGCTTATAAAAGTACCACCGGCTTTTTTAACTTCTTCGATCAGGTTACTGATCTCGTTTTTTGCTTCTTCAACATTTAATCCTAGGTATTCCCGTAAAGTTACATCCATTACCTGGAAGGGATAAATTTTAAGGGTTGTTTCTTTTTCATTTTTGAGGTCATAAAAACAATAGGGGGTACAAATTCCTGCCCTGAATCCGGTCTGCGATGAATAACCCATTGAATAATCCTCTGAAATCCCTTGCTCAACCAATCGTTGGTAGGTGGATGGAAAAAACAATCGTAGAAAATGCTGGCGGCTTTTATATGGTTTTTTACCCATTATTACTTTCAGCCTATCAATTTCTTTTTCGAGATTTTGTTTGCCTTCTTTTGTACTTGAAAAAAAAGATGGGTGAATTCCAACTGAATATTTAATTGATGTTTCCCTAATTAACTTTCTGAACTCTTTATTTTTATGAGAAATGTTTTTGTCATATTTTTTGTAATCGCCTAAAAGAAAAAAGAAAATTACATCTTTTTCATTCCCGGCAAATACTTTATCTAAATATAAATAGGTATTGTATGGATCAATTTTATTATTAGCCCAGGATTTAATCCTTAAAATATTATTTCCCAATCGACCTGTAACGATATCTTTAATACATGCACCAATGCTTCTTAATACTCCTTTATTTCTAAAGGCCCAGGCATTGTCGATGTCAATGGTGGAAAGATAACGGAACTCAGGTTCAGCAGTCCGGAATTCAGGATAATGTTCTTTGATTTTTTCTGCAAGCAAATTTGCCCAGATATTTACAACCGGTTTTTTCAACCGGTTATTTAAAAATAAAATACTTTTTTCTGCCGGGTAGCAATTGTATTTTCCTTTTTCTGTTTCAAGGTATTCTTCAAAACGTGTTATAATAAAAAATGAAGCTGCAAACGG
>JAFGGF010000330.1 GCA_016930735.1 Prolixibacteraceae bacterium | reverse complement strand
ATGTTTGAAGCTGGGGTTCTGGATTTGGTCGATGTAATTTCTTTCCATCCATACAGCGCATCTTTTAATACTTATAACCGTCAGATTGAAAAAATATTGAAAATTTCTAATGATTATAGTCATCAGAAAAAATACTGGATTACTGAAATAGGATATCCGACCGGAGGTTTTTATCCATGGCGTTCATCTCTCTCTAAATACCCTGAAAAAGTTGTAAAAACACTTATTTATGGATTATCTGAAAATATAGACAAGATTTTCTGGTACGAACTATTTGACGGGAAAAAGCAACGATGGTATAATTCTGAAGACCACTTCGGGCTAGCAAAAAAAGGGAAGGAATATGATTACAAAAAAGGAGCATATGCATTTAAAGCAATTGCGGGAAACGTAGCAAACAGCCTTCTTGTAAATTCTAAAGTTGAGTGTAACCTTCCTAAAGTAGAATACAACTATTTTATAAAAAATAACGGAGAAGGCATACTAGTACTTTGGTCTGAACGAAAATACAGAAGTATTGGAATTACAATTCCCGGAACCAACATCAGGAAAATTTCAATTGAGTCTTCTAATATCGATTACCTAAATGATGGAACAATACACTGTTCCTTGGGTAAAAAACCTTTAGTCCTATTATTTGAGTTAAAAAAGGAACAGAATGAAACAATAAAAATAGACACATTATGAGCGTCATGAAATTAGAATCTAAGAACAATTAACATAAACTATTAAATCAGGAGTGGGCAGGTATAACAAAATATTAAATCGAATGACAGTAAAAAAATGGATTGGTATAATGTTATGTACTATATCAGGATATATTATCCATGCACAGGAATCTGACTATAATTCCATTTCACCATCAACAAAACCTGTATTTCAGGTCAACTTTGTTCATCCAACTTCCGACAAACCACAGTCCAAATTATTTTTTATGGATAAATGCTGGTGGGCAGTACTCCCTGATTCAACAGGGCCAACACTTTGGCAACGCACAAAGAATGGATGGATAAATTACCCTGATGTAGCTGAATCGCTTAAAGGGATTTCAGGCAGAGCAGATGTTTGGGTAAATAAAAACGAGGTGACAGCTGTTGGGGTAGGAGATTCATCACTTACTGTTTTCAGGATGATAAAAAAATCAAATAAGCCGGTAAAGTGGCAAACACAAATATTGGGGGAACTTTATTCGCAAATACCTACTCCGATCGAGACTGCAACAATTGCCGGAGATGGTTCAGGAAATTGGTGGGTTGCTGCAACTGCCAACTCAAAAGTTTACGTTTGGTTTTCTGATAAAACAGGAAAAAACTGGCTCTCCCCAATTGTTTTGGCGGAAGGTATTGATGCAGATGATATTTGCACAATTACCCCGTTGAAGGAAAGTGTTGGCGTGATCTGGTCCGACCAGGTTCGCGATATGGTCTCTATGCGAATACACAAAGATGGAGATCCATCGGGAATTTGGGGTGAACCGGAAATAATTGATTCGGGAAATAAAACAGCCGACGACCATTTAAACACTGTTCTCACTCAGGATGGAACATTGTGGGTAACTTCAAAAAACAGTGTTGACAAAGCAGGGGAACCGCAGTTTGTCCTCCGCAAACGCTCTATTGAGGGGAAATGGACAAACATTCCCTATTTAATTCTTGAAAGCAGGATGAAACGCCCCAGCCGCCCTATTGTGGTTGCAACAGAAGATAATTCTTATCTGTTTGTCGGGCACGGCGATAATGACCGCTCGGTTCCGTATCCACATAATTCCGAAATTGAGTTTGCCACTGTCTCGATTAATTCTTTCTCTGTGGAACAATTAGAAATTACAAAACCTATAATAGTGCCCGATAGTACATTTAAGTTTATGGTTCACAATGTTACCGGGCCAAAGAATCCTTTCCCTAAGGATGCACCATGGATTATACTTGCAGGAGATGCAGAAGGGAGGGTGTATGAAGCAGATCTTAAAAAATTAATTAAGCGTTAAAATAGAACTTTTATGTCTAAAAATATAAATCGCAGATCATTTCTGACAACCAGTCTGACAGGTATTGGTGCTGTTGCTTTTGGCAGTGAAATTTTATACAATACCACGGTTACAGGCATGAAACTTTCCGGTGAAAACAAAAAAAAACTTATCGCCACCACCGATTATTATGATAATATTATCGGGAGTAAATTTCTTTTTGAAAGAAAGCATTTGGATGCTTTGAACAAATACCTCGCTTCCATAGGAGTTACCCGCCATCAGTGGATTTATGAAACCATCTGGAATTTTTATGATATTAAGCCTGATGGTTTCGATTTTCTGGCAGAAGCCGTTAAATCGGCACATGCTTACGGGCTTGAATTTTATGCAGAGGTAAAACCATTTGAAGGGGGAGCTTTCGGGTATTCTTCACCACATTCATTGCCATATAAAAAAGGAATGTCCTCTATACGCGATATGCGTGGATTTTATCCTTCGGTACGGCAATTTGTGGCAGAAAACCCGCAATTCTGTTTAAAACGAAGGCCAGGCACATATGAAGTTAATGGAACTGTTTCAACAATCAGGCTGGTTAAAAACGACGATAAACAAACAGAAATCAAACCTGAACATCTTACTATCTGGACAAGCAAACAGAATAACGGATTTACAAAGTACAACGGCCCGGTTTCGTTTCGTGAGTCGGTAGAATGGCGGCCTGTGTTCCCTAAAAGTAAAGAATGCCGGATCATTCATTTAGAGGGGCTTTCAATCCCTGAAGATCATAAATACATTTTAATCCGTTGTGAATTGAATGACCCCAAAGGTAATTTTACCAATGAAAGGGGAAACATTGTTGAACTGTCGGGGGCAGATGGGGAAGATATCCCGTTTATTCTTAGTACCGGCCCGATTGAATACAAAAAAGTAAGAGAAGAATATGACAATACTCTGGTGGGTGAAACCTCCCGGTATTTTCAGGATCCTGAGATAAAAGAAGAGTTCACCAACCCGGAAAAAGCGGAAAAACATTACCGTGATTTCTACAGTTTTGACGAAAGGCGAAAAATCACAGAACTTTATACGATTGAAAAAAATGGTTATGTTGCCATTGCCTGCGGTAAACCTGAATACATGATGGGGAATCTTCACCCCATTTATCCTGAAGTAAGAAAATACTGGCTCGACACGATTCGTTTTTGTTTGGAAAGAGGAGTGGATGGTATCAATATCCGAACTGCAAACCATGTACGTTCGCCCGAAGACTGGGAATATGGATTCAACGATGAGGTAATAAAAGCAGCAGGAGGAAGGACTGATTACCCGGCCATCAGGCGTGTGAATGGAAATGCTTATACACAATATCTCAGAGAAGCACGCGAACTGATTAAAAGTTATGGCAAAACAATAGCAATCCACCTTTTTTCGCAAATGTTGATGCCGGATGACCGTGGGCGGACAAATTATATCCCACCAAATTTTGAATGGCAATGGGAAACCTGGGTACGTGAGATTGCCGATGAACTGGAATTCCGTGGAGCATATACATTACGCCCCGAGAATTTACGACAAGTTTTGGAAACCTTCAGCGATGTAACTAATGAAGCTAATAAACCTTTTTATTTTCAGGGGAATATGAAAGAATTGGGTTTCAAAGGGCCTTTTAAATATCAGTTCACACAAAAGGAACTTGAAATGTTTAAAAACAATTCAGATTTTGACGGCCATGTACTTTACGAAACCGCCAACTTCACCCGGGTGAAAAAAGATGCTGAGATTGATGGGAGCATCGATCTTGAAAAATTACTTGAAAATTATGAATGGGAAAAACGATGAAACAAAATTTTTAGAATGGATAGAAGATCATTCATAACAAAAACAACCCTTGGAATTGGAGGGGTAACATTGAGTTATTTAACTCCCCCATTCATTAAAAATGCAAGCGCAAATTCGAAAAATAAATCATCAAAAAAACTACTTGCTACAACAGAATATGTGGGTAATATTAGTTACAACGATAAATTTATGGATCGGACGCAACTTGATGAACTTCATAAATGTCTGGCGGAATTAGGCGTAACCCGGCATCAGTGGATTATCTATACCATTTGGTCTATACATGAAAATCATCCGTACGGAATTGATATTTTAGAGGAAGCTGTTAAATCGGCCCATGCATATGGAATCGAATTTTATGCATTAATAAAACCCTTTGAGGAATGTGGTTACCGGCCGGTTTTGCCACATTCATTGCCGTTTCCCGAAGGTGCTGTCGCTTTTAAAGATATTCGCGGAATCAAGCCGCAGGCAAGCCGTTTTGCTGCAAAACATGTGGATATGTGTTTGAAACGCAGGCCGGGAACTTACGAATTTCACGGACCAATAGCGGCAGTTAATCTTGTAAAAGACAATGATAAGCCAACTTCAATCAAAGCTGAACACCTTTCAATCTGGACGAGCAAATTTAACAATGGCTTTGTTAAATATAGCGGTCCGGTATTTTTTCGGGACTCTGTAGAAAGCCGAACCAATTTTCCTAAATGGAAGCAATGCCGGGTTTTGCATCTTGAGAATTTGAAGATACCTGAAAACCACACCCATATTTTAATAAAATGTTCTTTGCCGGATAACGATGATGAGTTTAAAAATGAATACGGAAAAATCATCGAATTAATCGGCCCAGATGGTAATATTATTCCGTCAACAATGAATACCGGCCCCGTTTCCCTGGAAACCGATGAAAACAGGTTTTATAAATCATGGCTCGCTAGAAATCATATGGTTCGGTACATGGAAATGCCGGAAGTTAAAAAAGAAGTTCATAATGCGGATAGAATGAAGGCGCATTATTCGGATTTCTATAATTACGACAGATATTATATCACAGAAACAAAATCTCTTACTAAAGATGGATATGTGGCGGCTGTTTGCGGAAAACCGGAGTATTTGCCGGGGAATCTGCATCCGATCTATCCTGAAGTGCGTGAACACTGGTTGGAATTAACAAAATATTGCCTGGATCGGGGAGTAGATGGTATAAATTTCAGAGTTGCAAACCACACTCAGGATCCTGAATACTGGGAATATGGATTTAATGAACCCGTTTTGAAGGTTTCAGGAGGGAAAACAGATTATCCAACGATTATGCGCATCAATGGCGATGCTTATACACAATTTTTGCGTGAGGCAAAGGAGTTGATTAAAAGTCGTGGTAAATCAGTGACTGTACATATTTTTGCTCAGATGCTGGCTCCCGACGACCGGCCGGGGCGATTGAGCTATATACCGCCAAATTTTGAATGGCAATGGAAAACATGGGTCAATGAGATTGCCGATGATTTGGAATTCAGGGGTGTATTTACCCTTCAGCCCTGGCATGTTAAACAGGTTCTTGAAACAATTATTGATGCAACCTCCAAAGCCAATAAACCGCTTTATTTCCAGGGTAAATTTCATGAAATGACTTTCGATGGCCCTAACTACCGGACACAAGAGGAACTGGACATGATAAGTGACTATTCGGGAATAGATGGATTTTGTCTTTACGAAACACACCTGATTACAAAAATGAATAAAAATGGTGAACTTATTTTAAGCCCTGATATAAAAAACAGAATAAAAAATTATATCTCAAAAAGCGATGAGTAAATCTTATAAAATGGACAGAAGATCATTCATTTCAAAAACAACTCTTGGCGTTGGAAGTGTTACATTTTGTAGTTTAACGGCTCCATTCATCAATTCATTAAATGCAAATTCAAAAACTCAATCAGCAAAAAAACTGATTGCCACTACCGACTATACAGATAATATCGGTACAAATTATAGTGGAAGCCGCTATGGGGCAGCCTCTCCCCGTTTAAAAGAATACCATGACAACTTCGGTTGTTTCATGAATAAAAAACAGTTGGACGAAATGCATCAGGTATTGGCATCGTTAGGTGTTACAAGGCACCAATGGATAGTTGACACTTATTGGTCTTTATACGAAAATTATCCACATGGATTTAACTTACTGGAAGAAGCTGTAAAATCGGCACATAAATACGGGATTGAGTTTATTGCAGAAATAAAACCTTTTGAAGGCGGTGGTTTTAGTACTATACTGCCCCACTCTATGCCTGTACCCGATGGTGTTGCAACAAAAGATTTACGCGGAGTTTTCCCCCTGGTTCGCCCTTTTATTGCACAAAATCCCCATTTGTGCTTAAAATGTAAACCCGGCAAATATGAATATCAGAGTCCGCTAAGAAATATTCGATTGATAAAAAGTAATGATAGACCCACACAGATTAAAGCAGATCATCTTACCATTTTTACCAGTGCAACAAACAATAAATTTTCTCCTTATTCAGGAACCGCAACCTTCCGTGAATCGGTTGAAATGAAATTTGTGTTTCCACGTTGGGAAAAATGCAGAGTTATACATTTGGAAGGGCTACAAATACCCGATTCGCATAAATATATCCTGATTAAATGTACGTCTCCCAAAGAATCTGCAAATTTCAGCAACGAAAAAGGGAGTATTCTTGAATTTGAAGGAGCTGATGGGAATATTATCCCACATTATTTGGGTGAAGGACCGGTTAAATTAGAAAGCCATTTGAATGGAATTTATAATTCATATATTTTATCAAAAATATTACGTTATCTGAAAAATCAGGAAGTGATCGATGAAATTGGCGATATAAAAAAGATGCAGGAACACTATCGCGATTTTTATGCTTTTGAAACCTATAAACTTACCGACAAAAAAACACTGGATGAAGATGGTTATATCGTAGCAGCATTGGGCAAACCTGAATATTTGCTCGGGAATCTTCATCCAATATATAAAGAAGTACGTGAATTTTTGCTTGAGCTTACCCGGTTTTGCCTCGACTCAGGGGTTGATGGGATAAATTACAGAGTTGCCAACCACTCAAAGTTACCTGATAAATGGGACTATGGATTTAATGATGAAGTTATTAAAGCTGCTGAAGGTAAAACAGATCAAACAACCATTAACCGGATTAATGGCGATGCTTACACACAATTCCTGTTTGAAGCCCGCGACCTAATAAAAGGCAGAGGTAAAAAAATGATTCATCATTTACATGGAAGTATGCTTGTACCTGATGACAGGGGGCGGATATCAGCCCTTCCGCCAAACTTCGAGTGGCAATGGGAAAAGTGGGTAAACGAAATTGCTGATGAATTTGAATTCAGGGGGGCTTTTATGCTGCGCCCATGGCACCTTGACCAGGTTTTAGACACTTTTAGCACGGTGACTACACAGGCAAAAAAATCCTTCTATTATCAGGGTGATTTTCACAGGATGTCGTTCGAGGGACCGTTTAAGGTAACAGAAGAAGAATGCAAGTTGGTAAATAAGCACCCGGGGCTGGATGGCCTGGTACTTTATGAAACGGCAAATTATACCAGAATTGATGAAAATGGAAATGTTGTTGGTAGTCCTGAACATGCTGAGATAATTAAAAAACATTTTTTTTCGAAACAAAATAAATGATAATGATTTACAGAAAATATTTACGCGTACAAAAAAGCTTTTGGACAATCCTGATAGTTGTTTTTTTACTTTTGTCAGGATGTTCAAAACCTCCACAGATTCAAAATCCTTATGAAAGTGTAAACTGGCAAACGTATAATCAGTACAAAGCAAACCTTCATACGCATACAACCCGAAGCGATGGGAGTTACAGTCCTCAGTGGGTTGTCGATAGTTATAAAAACCTGGGGTATTCAATTTTATCGATTACCGACCACAATGCTGCCACATACCCATGGACAGATTTTGAATCACTTAAACCCAGTGATTTTTCATTTGAAAGGTTGGAAGAAGGCCAATTAGAAGGTTCTGAATTGATATATGAAAACAGAGATCCGAATTATCTGGGGATGATTGCAATCCAGGGGTGCGAAATATCCTCGCCTCAGCATCTGGGAAGCTATTTTACCGATTTGGAACAACGCTCAGATTCTATAGAAATAACGTTGAATTCAATAAAAGAAAAAAATGGAATTTTAATGTTTAACCATCCGGGCAAATACGACCATAATGTTTTATGGTACACTTCGTATTTTCAAAGTTATCCTCAGATAGTGGGTATCGAAGTGTTTAACCAGGGAAACAGATATCCGAATGATAAACAACTTTGGGATTCTTTGCTGGTTAATCTAATGCCTGAAAGACCGGTATGGGGATTTTCAAACGATGATTTTCACAGTTCGGGACTTGGGAGAAACTGGAACATTATGCTTCTTCCCGAACTTACACAGGATTGGGTTAGGGAGGGAATGACAAATGGCTTGTTTTTTTTCGTTTATGCACCCCTTGGGCACAATGGCATGGAACCTCCAAAAATAGATTCAATTATTGTTGACAGATCAAATGCAGTGATCGAAATTACTGCTTCAGGTTACGATTCAATACACTGGATATCACACGGACGAATAATCGAAAAGGGAAACATTGTTCAGTTAAAGAAAAGTTTTAATGGAAGTTATATCCGGGCTGAAGTTTTTGGTAAAGATGGAGCAATATTGGGAACGCAGCCATTTGGTGTTTTAACAAAATAACTAAATATGAATTTGAAGGAAAACATAATTTCTGGCCTTCCTCAAAATCTGCATAAGAAGACTTTGCTGCTATTCACTGTTTTGTTTGTTTTATGGATAGCGGGTAAAGCTCAATCAGAAAATTCATTCAATATAATTTTAAGTGATTCTCTTAATCCCAGAATTATAACCGATACTGTCAAGTGGGATACCGATGATCCTGCAATCTGGATCAACAAAAAACACCCGCGCAAAAGTTTAATCATTGGCACCGATAAAAATCAGGATGGAGCATTGTATGCTTTTAATCTGAAAGGAAAAATCGTAAAAACATTCAGAGGTTTGGATAGGCCGAATAATGTTGATATAGCTTATGGATTTAAATTTAACGGAGAAAAATTTGATATTGCTGTTGTTACTGAGCGACTAAAACAACGAATTCGCGTATTCCGTTTACCCGAATTAGTTCCAATCGACATGGGAGACCTCGTGGTTTTTGATGGAGATACGGAAAGGGCTCCAATGGGGATAGCCTTGTATAAACGACCTTCGGACAATGCCTTTTTTGTTTTTGTAAGTGGCAAATCAGGTCCCTCAGAAGGATACATCGGGCAGTACCGGTTGGAAGAAAGCGTCCCGGGAAAATTAACGATTCAATTGGTAAGGCAGTTTGGAAAATATAGCGGAAAACGGGAAATTGAATCCATTGCCGTTGACAACGAGATGGGATTTGTCTATTATTCTGATGAAACTGTTGGTGTAAGGCAATACCATGCAAATCCCGATGTTGAAGATGCTGATAAGGAGTTGGCTCTTTTTGCCACACAAGGGTTTACCCGCGATCACGAAGGTATTTCTATTTATAAACTAAACGATGGTAAAGGGTATATCCTCGTATCAGATCAGCAAGCGAATAAATTCTGGATTTATACAAGAAATGGCACTCAACAAAATCCGTATGAACATAAACTGGTAAAAATAATCTCAACCAAAACCCTCGAAAGTGACGGAAGCGATGTCACTTCTTTCCCCCTGTCAAAAAAATTTCCAACCGGACTATTTGTTGCAATGTCGGCTGATAAAACATATCACTTTTATTCGTGGGATGATATTGCCAAGAATGATCTTTTAAAATCCAATAAAAAGCGAAAAGATGAATAAACTCAGGATAATCACATTTAAAATACTTTTTGTTACTCTTTCGGCGATTTTCTCCACAGGGATTTCTTCCGGCGGAAATAGTATTGTATCTCCCTGGCGTGCCATGAAAACTATTGTTAAAGCCGGCGACAGCTTCCCAATCCTTTATGATAACTTAACGTCATCAGAAATAAACAAGGTCACTCTTCGTGCTTCTTTTAATAATGTAGACTTAACCATTGATTCAGTCAGGATAGGATTTTTTGAGTATGACAGTTTTACCCACAGTGCGGCAAACAATAAAATCTGGGTTACGGTTCCTTCTGATGCAGCTGAGGAATTGTACGATCTTTTAGTTGAGAGTGATGGAGGCACTGTTATTTCGAAGAAGTCTGTTAAGGTGGTTAAAGAGTTTTCTCAAACGCAACGCTTTATTCATATCAGCGATCTCCATATTTCACGACAATGGGTTGGAACATCGGAAGACGGCTATGCGAAAGAGCTGGAACTGTTCGACAGGTTTACCGAGGTAGCAAATATTATATCGCCTGATTTTGTAATTGTTACAGGGGATATTATTCATCATTATTCACGATTAAATGCAGATTCAACTGGCTGGGGCGGAGATAAACTTTACGATGCAAATCAGCGCCCGCTGGTTGAAGAAAAATTCAGGAATTATTATGATGGAGCAAAAGGATTAAAAGGTATTCACGGATTAAATGCTCCGGTCTTTAGTTTACCCGGTAATCATGATTCTTATGGTGTATCCCGAAAAGACCACTTGGCAATGGCCAGCCAGTGGAATAAAATGTGTGGAAAACGTGTTTATGCATTTTCGTATGGCGATACACGTATTTTAGCAGCCGACGATTTTTTAGGTGATCCGGTCGTGGATATCCCGGATGAATCACCTATGTCAGGACTTCAAGGTGAATTGTTTAAAAACTTCTTCAAAAAAGAAGGTTTAGGCAAAGTAAGGATTATGGCGCAACATCGTCCCGACAGGATTGATACCGCTTTCATCGATAAATATAAAATCAATGTCCTTTTAAACGGTCATCATCATGATCCGTTTTTCGAGTATGTTGGAAAAACTCCGACATTAAGTATCCGTCCGGGGACTGTTTGCCGTAGCGGTGATATTCTGGAATGGGAAAAAACGTTAGGTTTTTTTCGAATATTTACAGTAGATGGTGATGAAATTAGTTTCTCCCCTCCTTTAAGATTTTGTAAAAATCCTACAAAACCTTATGAAGACTTGGAGCTGAACCTTACTCTTGATTTTACAAATCCGAATGACGGAACTTCAACAACAAATGAGGCAGTAATAAAGAACTTATTTGAAATTGACCTGCCGGAATGCAAAGTACGTTTTGTAATGAAAAAAGGAAAATACCGGGTTGAAGGCGGTGAAATCAAACAAATTATTGAAACCGATAAAATTACGGTTGTTGATGTTTGGGTTGATGTAGGTTCGAACTCAAAAAAACAAGTAAAAATTTATAAATCTCAGATATGAAATTGAAGATACTTTTTGTTTTGCTGACTTGTTTTTTCACAGCAAACTTACTTGCACAAAAAACCTATAAAACATTTGAATTAAGGCACTTTACCAACAGTCCTAATGCCAACGGGGAAACAGATTTTAAAGGAGAAACCGAATGGATGGACTTTGAGCAGCGTATGCAGTTTTTAAATGATTATGCCGAATATGCTTCCCGGTTTTTTGATGATCCCGGATTGAATAGTAAAGTGGTTACTGAAAGTGAAGTTGTAAAGCTAGTTAATAAAATAAAACCACAGCCGTTAACTAAAATCAGGGAGACTATCCCTTTGGAGGAATGGAGAGCTTATGGCTATAATTCAGGGCAGGATGTAAAGAAACAACAGGAATTGAATCTTTGGTCTCGCTTTCCCGGAGCAAGTATTGAAGAAGGTGTATTAAAACTGGAGGATGGTTCAATTGAAAAAAGTATTGAATCACTGTCGTGGAGATTTAAGTTAAAAACAAAAATTAAACTGGAAGAGGGCTCTTCATGCTCTTTGGTTCTTTCAGGTGACAGGAAAAATGTAATTGAAGTAAACCTTTCTGAAGGAAAGTTGGAAACGGTATCCAATGGCGACAAAATCATTAAAAAAGTACAAACCAGCGATTGGCTTGATTTGATGGTTGAAGGTGATTTTACACAGAAACGGTTCAATTTGTATGTTAATGATGAACGTTTGGTATATTATATTCCTATGGTCGATACACTGGCAACAAGCATAGATAAATTGATGTTAAAGTCGAGCAAAAAGGTATTCTTTGATGATTTATTCATTTTTAACCATACGCCTACAGATAATGTAAAAGCTCCTTATGTTTCTTCGGTTGTAATAGACGAGAACTTCGAACAAAAACCGAATGTAGAAGGCTGGCAAAACTCTGACTTTAATGACGAATCCTGGGAATTGGTCAATCTTCCTTCGGTTCATGGTGGAGTACTGGAAAAAGGTGAAAATTATTATCTAAGAAAAAAAGTTAAAACCGGTAGTTTCAAATGTGCCATTCTTGAACTGGAAACACTTGATCCCGGAGGAGAAATATGGGTCAACAACCAGGTTGCAGCTGTCATTAATAGCCGCCACCCGATTCGCCTTGATATCACTGACTACCTGAAACAAAATTCGACTAACATTATTGCAGTTAAAGTAAAACCATGGAAATTAAATAATCCCATGCACCACACACCTTCCGACCATTATATTGGTTGGTTTCTGGGGCGAGCCAGTTTATTGCTGTCAGGAAAATGTATGATAAAAGATGTGCTTATTCATTCAGAAAGTATTGGAAGTCCGGCAGGCCAATCCCATAAAATACATATCAGCAATAAAGGAATATATTATTTCGAAGGCAGCCTGACATTTAATTATTACCCCTGGTTTCCGGAAGAAGGAGGCCAGGTAGCATCATATACTCAAAAGGTTCAGGTGCGCCCCAACATAGAAAATGAATTTGTAATTAATGTACCCATTTTTTCTCCAACACTGTGGACTTACAATGCTCCGTTTTTGTATAAAGTTGAGGTGATATTAAAAGATAAGGATGGCAATCCGGTTGACGACTTTGTAACAACTACCGGAATCAGGAAAGTAGGGCAGAAAAATGGTGATTTTATATTTAACGATAAACCTGACATGTTGAATGGTGCACAAATAATGGGTTTCAGAATGCCAATTGAAAGTATTTCAAAAATCAGCCGTTGCGCGCCAATTGAAACTATAGCAGAGGAATTACTTTCAATAAAAAAAATGGGGGGTAACCTATTAAGGATGCATGTGCATGCACAGAATGATACGGCAGACGGGATCAATGATCCACGTTATGCAGAGCTTGCCGATCAATTAGGTTTATGTCTGATCTGGCAAACTGCAGGATGGGTGCGTAACGGTGATGCGTGGAATATCGATTTTGATGGATACCCGGAATATATGAAACAGGTGTTTAATCATCCTTCTATCGTAATGTGGGAAGCAAGTAATCACCCGAATTTATTTAAAACACATGAGATTGAAGACACACATGACTTTATAAAAAAGTGTTACAACACAATTTATTCAACAGACCAAAGCCGAATTATTTCCCCGACCTCTTTTTGGCAACATATCCATTATGCCAATTATGAGGGAACAATGGATTATAAAGGGAATAAAATCCAGCCGGTTCCTGAGTATATGGCAGAACTGGTAACCCGGGGAAGCCAGGATGCTTATACCGGATACGGGCGCGATTGGTCAAAAATCCGGAATGCACCGAATGAATGGGCAGCATCATGCCTGGCTGCAAATGAAAAGGCATATTTTAATTTTGAACATGAAGAGTCTATTGGTCAGCCCAATTGGGAGTTGTGTAAAGGCAAACCCTGGTATTTGCTACATTCTTACGAGCATAAATACGATTCGGGGAGTATTGGTAGGAACCTGGTAGTCGATGAATGGAAAGCAAGCCAGGCATGGCAGGCATTTTCCGCCTGGGAATCGATGAAAAAACAGGTATTGCTTGGATACGATGGCTTCTCATGGTGTTGCCTCCACGGGGGGGCCAATATGGGGACTTATAAAAAACCTTTGATTGATTGCCTGGGACATGCAAAACTATCTTTCTATGTCAACAGAATGGTATTCCAACCTGCATGGGCAGGGAGTAATAATGTCGATGTTGTGTATGGACCTGGCGATTATATTACGCCTGCATTTAACTATTTTGGCGAAGGTGATATTGCCAACCTGAAAATCAGTTTAAAAAATCTGGAAGGAAAGATAATTGATAAGAAAGAGATAAAAGGTATTGTTTTAGAAAAAGGGCATACAATGGATGCGTTGGAAGCATTTCGGTTCAGGGATGTTTCCGAAGGTAATTATATAATCGAGTACGAATTGACGGTAAACGGGAAAGAATAATCCGATTAGTGTGTAAAACATTACTATTATGAAGAATGCTTCAGATCGTTTATTTCACATTTTCAATATTTTTCTGATTGTGGTCCTGTTGGTATTTTTTAATTGCTCATCAAAAACAACCATCCGTCAGCAACAGCTTAATCCACTCAAATATGTCGATCCTTTTATTTGTACCGAAGGTGACAACGGGCAACTTTATCCGGGGGCAAGTTATCCTTTCGGTATGGTTCAGTTATCCCCCGAAACGGAAGGTGGTTCACATGTGGGATATTATTATGAAGATAAATACATCGAAGGCTTTTCACATTTAAGGATACCCGGGGCAGGTTCCCGCGGAAAAGGTGGTGGTTTGCTTATCAAACCGGGGATTGGATCCTTTTCCAATGAAATAAATGGTTTTCGTGAAAAATATATAAAAGCATCGGAGGAGGCTTCGGCAGGATATTACAAAACAAAACTTGAATCGGGAGTAATTGCTGAATTAACTGTAACTCCATGGGTCGGATTTCATAAATATACTTTTCCTCAGGAAAAGAAAAAAGGCCGGTATATTGTGATTGACCTGTCGCATAGTTATGTCGGAATGCTTGATGCCCGGCTGAAAGTCAAGAATGAGAAGGAAATTACAGGTATGATCAAGTCGTTGCATAATGGAAACGGAGGCTATCATCAACTGTATTTTGCTGTTGTGTCCGATACTCCGTTTAAATCATATACCACATGGGAAGGCGCGAGTATTAAAGAAAACCAACCCAATTGTAGTGGTAATAAATCGGGAATTTGGATCAACCTGCCTGAAGAAAGTGGAAATACCGTAAAATTAAAAGTTGGGCTATCCACAGTGAATGAGGAACAGGCTATGGTTGAGGCAAATTCAGAAATAAAAGGCTGGGACTTTGAAGATATCAGGAATAAGGCAGCCTTGGCATGGGATGAAAAACTTTCAAAAATTGAGGTTAAGGGTGGATCAGAAGAATTTAAGATGCTATTTTACACCCATCTTTACCATTCGTACCTGGTTCCTAATATTTCTTCATCATCAAATGGTATGTACCGGGCAGCATATCAGCCTGATTCAATTTATTTAACGAAAAATACTTCCCCTGATTTTGACTATTATTCAACATGGACTACATGGGATGATTTTCGGAAATATACCTTGATTTCACTGCTCGAACCACAAATTGCTAAAAACATTGCAAGGTCGCTGGTCGATCATTATAAACATCGTACGATTATTGAAAACGATGCAAACGGCTATTGGCCAAATCCATCGATACGTATCGAATTTGCAAGTGCTGTAATTATGGATGCATTTATAAAAGGCTTGGGAGATATTGACACCGAAGCTGCTTTTAAGGGCATGAAAGAAGACTTCGAGAATTATGGTGATGAAAATGTGAGTGCAAAACTTGAAAAAGCCTATCATGCATATATTGCATTGGAAATGGCTAAAAAATTGGGGAAAACCGATGAAATCAAAAAATTAACAGAGGCTGCCGATTCATATAAAAAAATGTGGTGCCCACAACAAAAGGATAACCAGGGAAATGTGCGTGGTTTTTTCACCCCCGATGGGCAAACTGTCCCCGATGTAGAAGAGTTTGAAAAATATGTTTATGAAGGGAACCTTTGGCATTACCGGTGGTTTGTACTGCACGATATAACTGGATTGGCCGAACTAAGAGGTGGAAAAGATTTGCTTGCCGATGACCTGGAATATTTTTTCAATAACAATTTTTATATGCACTTAAATGAGCCGGATATTCATTATCCATATCTTTTTAATGTGCTGGGAAAACCGTTTTTGACTCAAAAATGGGTACGTGAATATACCACGAAAGAAGTAGTTCAATTATATCATAACCATGGTTTTTTTGAAGAACCGGTAAAAAATCGGATTTATCGGACTGACACGAAAGGATATATTGAAACGATGGATGATGACGGAGGTGCAATGTCATCGTGGTTTGTAATGAGTGCTATGGGGCTTTTTCAGTTAGATCTGGCTAAATCTGTTTATCTTATTGGTTCACCAATTTTCCCTGAAATGGTTTTGCACCTTGACAATGGAAATGAATTCAGGATCATAGAAAAAAATGTAAGTGAGGACAATTTTTACATCGAATCGGCAAAATTAAATGGGAAGGAATTCAATCAATCGTGGATAGATTACAAAATGATTTTGGACGGTGGCGTAATCGAATTTGAAATGAGTGATAAGTCAAATAGTGAATGGGGAAGACAATAAATTTTACACCAATAAAATATTTAAATTATATGAATAACTTCTCCTATTTGTGCCTCGGAAAGATTTACTCCTTTTTTCTCAGCCTCAGCCTTTGCCCTTTTTATGGGTTCATCCCAGGGATGCAGGCTTAATTTAAATTTTCCCCAGTGGATTGGAAGCATTTTATTCCCTTTTAAATCGATATGAGCCTGAACGGTTTGTTCAGGAAAGGAATGGATCTGAGGCCAGTTATGATTGTATTGTCCGCATTCGAGCATGGTAAAATCAAAAGGCCCGTGCTTTTCTCCAATCTCTGAAAAATGGTTTCCGTAACCTGAATCACCACTGAAAAAAACTTTTGTTTTTTCATGTTCAATTACCCATGAACACCACAAGGTTTTATTCCGGGTTACCATACCCCTTCCGGCAAAATGGCGGGCTGGTGTAGCGGTTAATCCTACTCCTGAGTTATCATTAAAATTATCACCCCAGTCTGCAATTTTTATTTTTTCAGAAGGAACACCCCATCTTCTGAGGTGAGCCTCAACACCCAATGGAACATAAATGGTTTTTACCCGGGAATGGATTTTTTTTATGGTTTTATAATCGAGGTGGTCGTAATGGTCGTGCGAAATTAAAAGGATATCAATGTCGGGAAGTGAATCGGAGTCGTAAGAGTTAGAATATTTAAATGCCCGGTTACTAAAAGGTACCGGCGAGGCATATTTGCTGAAAACCGGATCTGTTAAAATAACAACACCTTTCAGGTTTATCAGAACGGTTGAATGGCCAAACCAGGTAAAAGAAATCCCTTCGTTATTATTCAAAAATTTTTGTTTGTCGAATGGCAGGGTTTCCACCAATTCGGGTTTTCCATTTTCAGTTCCGGAAAGGAATTTCCGCATGGTTTTAAGCATGGAATTCTCCTTGTTAAACATGATGGTAGGCTCGGGATTCTGAAAAATACCATTTCGGAAATTTGGTGATTTTCTGATACGTTCAAATGAATCAGAATCAGGTTTTCCTCCAAAAACAGGATGATATCTGAAATATAGAAAAATAGTTATGATTACAACTATAGATATTAAATATGGAAACATGAAAAATCGGGATTTTATTGATTTCTGATAAAAAAATTAATTAATTAATCCTGCTTCAGTTAATAATTGTTTCATTTCATTCTGAACCACCCATGCTGCCTTATAAGCCTTTTCCGCAAAATCGGAATCTGATGATGCATAAATAATACCACGCGATGAATTAACGAGCAACCCGCACTTTTTGTTCATCCCGAATTTTGCTACTTCCTGAAGGCTGCCACCCTGAGCACCTACCCCTGGCACAAGCAAAAAATGATCGGGGACAATCTTTCTGACACCCTCCAGATTTTCGGCCTTGGTAGCCCCAACAACATACATCAGATTCTCAGCAGTTCCCCAGTTTTGCGAAGTTTTTAAAACCGATTCAAAAAGCTGGTTCCCCGATCCTTCATCTTTTAAGAACTGGAAATCGAAAGCTCCTTTATTGGAAGTTAAGGCAAGCAGGATTACCCATTTGTTTTCAAACAAAAGGAAAGGTTTTACCGAATCTTCTCCCATGTACGGAGCAACTGTAACCGCATCAAAATGCATGGTTTCAAAAAATGCACGGGCATACAGATTTGAAGTATTCCCGATATCGCCACGTTTTGCATCGGCAATTATGAAAATTTCTGGATGTTTTGATTTAAGGTAGGAAACCGTTTTTTCCAGGCTTTGCCAACCTCTTGAGCCAAGGCTTTCGTAAAATGCCAGATTGGGTTTGTAAGCCACTGCCATTTCGTGGGTTGCATCAATGATTTCCTTGTTAAAAGAAAACAAAGGATCGCTGGTTTCCAGTAAATATTCAGGGATTTTTTTAATATCACTGTCAAGGCCTATACAAAGAAAACTTTGTTTCTTTTTTATCTGTTCAAATAGTTGATCCTGATTCATTTTTGTATTGTTGTTATTCCCGTGTAAACGCGAATCTGTTGTAATTATTATGAGATCCCTGTTTGTGCAGGGATGAACTTAAATTTCTGCTTCTTTCAGCTTCTCTGCGTTTTCCTCAATCATCAGTTTTTCAATGATTTCATCGATATCACCATTAATAATCGCCTGCAGGTTATACATGGTTAAATTAATCCTGTGGTCGGTAACCCTACCCTGAGGCCAGTTGTATGTCCGTATTTTTGCTGAACGGTCACCTGTTGAAACCATTGTTTTACGTTTCGATGAAATTTCATCGATGTACTTCTGGTACTCCATATTGTATATACGTGTCCGAAGTTCAGCCATTGCTTTCGCAAGGTTTTTTAACTGCGATTTTTCGTCCTGGCAGGTAACCACAATTCCGGTTGGCATATGTGTTAAACGTATTGCCGAATACGTAGTATTCACTGACTGCCCCCCGGGCCCCGACGAGCAATATGTGTCTTTCCTGATATCGCTATCTTTAAGTTCCACATCGAATTCCTCTGCCTCGGGAAGCACCGCAACAGTAGCAGCTGAAGTATGGACACGCCCCTGGGTTTCAGTTTGTGGAATTCGTTGCACCCGGTGAACCCCCGATTCGTATTTCATAATTCCGTAAACACCTTCTCCTGTTATGGATGCTACAATTTCCTTATATCCCCCGACAGTTCCCTCATTCAGGTTTGTAACTTCCATTCGCCAGCCTTTTTTCTCACAGAATTTGGAGTACATTCTGAATAAATCTCCTGCAAAAATACTTGCCTCGTCGCCACCGGTTCCCGCCCTGATTTCGAGGATCGCATTTTTCCCGTCCTGTGGGTCAGCAGGAACCAGTAATAGTTTTATCTGCCTTTCTTTAACCGGGATTAATTCTTCTGAAGCTTCTATCTCTTCACGAGCCATTTCGCGCATTTCCTCGTCGCTTTCTTCAGCCAGGATTTCTTTGCCTGACTCAATATTATCAACCAGATTTTTATAATCTTTAAATACCTCAACCAATCTTTGAAGGTTTTTGTATTCCTGATTCAGTTTCACATACCGCTTCATGTCGGCAATTACCTCCGGGTCGGTAATTTGCTGTTCAACCTCTTCATACCTGTGTTTTATCGCTTCGTATTTATCTAAAAGTGCATATTGTGCCATTTCTATTCTGATGTGTCATGGTGAGCCTGTCGAACCATGAAGTTTTAATTAATCACCCTGCGACAGGCTCTGGGCGACCAATGTTTCACATATTTAATTTGAATATTCAATTGTCTCTCGAATGAAGCTAATACTCAAATTCACCCATAGCTGTCCGTATCGTAAGTTTCTTTTTGTCGAATGGTTCTACCTTTCCAACGATTTTTGCCTCGATATTAAAACTTTCAGAAATTGAAATAATAACATCAGCAAACTCCGGCTTTGTATAAATTTCGAACCGATGCCCCATATTAAAAACTTTATACATTTCTTCCCACGAAGTCCCTGATTCTTCCTGAATAATTCCGAAAAGCGGCGGAACCGGGAACATATTATCTTTTATAACATGTACATTGTCGACAAAATGCAAAATCTTGGTTTGTGCACCTCCTGAACAATGGATCATCCCACTAATTTGTTTCCTGTATTTTTCCAGTATTTTTTTAATAACAGGCGCATAAGTACGGGTTGGTGAGAGAACCAGCTTCCCGACATCAATCCCTAAATCTTCAATTTGCTGAGTCAATTTTTTTGTACCTGAATAAACCAGTTCACCCGGAACCTGCTGGTCAAAACTTTCGGGGTATTTTTCAGCAAGGTATTTGCTGAAAACATCGTGCCTGGCCGAAGTCAACCCATTGCTTCCCATGCCCCCATTGTATGAATCTTCATAAGTCGCTTTTCCTGATGATGACAAGCCAATGATCACATCTCCGGCTGAGATATTTCCGGCAGAAATAACATCGCTACGTTTCATCCGGCAGGTAACCGTTGAATCGACAATAATGGTACGGACCAGGTCGCCGACATCGGCAGTTTCGCCACCAGTCAGATAAATATTTACTCCAAGTTTTCGAAGGTTTTCAAGTAATTCTTCAGTCCCGTTTATTATTGTGGCAATAACTTCACCCGGAATCAGATTTTTATTTCTTCCTATGGTTGATGAAACAAGGATATTATCGGTGGCACCCACACAAAGGAGGTCGTCGATATTCATTACAAGAGCATCCTGGGCAATTCCTTTCCAGACCGAAAGGTCGCCGGTTTCTTTCCAGTACATGTACGCCAGCGATGATTTGGTGCCGGCTCCGTCGGCATGCATAATATTACACCATTCAGAATCGCCTCCAAGAATATCAGGAATTATTTTACAGAAAGCATTCGGGAACAAACCTTTGTCGATGTTCTTAATGGCATTATGTACGTCTTCTTTTGATGCCGAAACCCCCCTTGCATTGTATCTCGATTCTGTCACCATTTTTACTGTCGTTCAAGCGGCTGTAAAATTAATATTTTTAAATCAATAATTATTATAATAACAAAAGGATGCCTTTCATATAAAACATCGAAAAGCATCCTTTTGAAAAATAGATTACAGCTATGCGTAGAGGAAACGTTTTATTTTTTTAGTTGGCGTTTTTTCAAACGGATTTGGTTGAAAAATTACCTGTTGCAGCCGCGAAAATTTGTTAACCTCCTGATTGACCTTTTGCTGAATTTCTTTTAATATCTCATCTCTTTTATCCTGAATAAAATTTTTAGCTTCCTCTTTTAAATGGGCAAATTGTTTTTCAATTTCTTCCATATTCAGATGGATCATTGCAACCAGTTTCCCTTTTTTCTGAATAACCAGCGATTCCAGCACATAACGCATTTTATTGATCACTGATTCAATTTCTTCAGGGTAAATATTTTCACCGCTTGCCCCTACGATCATGGTTTTTATCCGCCCTTTTATGTACAGGTAATTATTTTTATCGAACCATCCCCTGTCGCCAGTCCTGAACCATCCGTCATTAGTAAATACCTTTTGAGTCTCTTCCGGCATTTTATAATAACCTCTCATTACATTGGGCCCTTTTGCCTGAATTTCACCTTCTCCCGAAACAGGGTCAGCGTCTCCAAGGCGTAAATCTACTCCGGGAATAGCCGGACCGGTAGAACCAAGCCTTGTTTTGTTAACAACAGCACCTGCCAGCAATGGCGAAGTTTCCGTTAATCCATATCCGATAGCGTACGGGAATTTCCCTTCCAAAAGAAATCGTTCAACTGTCTGGTCAAGTTTTGCACCACCAATGCCAAAAAACCTGACTGCACCGCCAAAAGTTTCTTTTAATTTTTTAGCTGCAACTTTATGTAAGATTTTTCTTGTTGGATTTAATTTATAAAGAAAACGCATTAATCCGCTTTTCTGAAATTCCGGATAAATTTTTGACCTGAATATTTTTTCAATTATCAGCGGTACAACGAGCATTATTGTAGGTTTTACAACTTTTAAGGCAGGAAGTAAAACCGAGGGTGTCGGAGGTTTTTGAAGGTAATGCACCGAAGCACCATATTTCATCGGAAGCAAAAAACCCACTGTGTTTTCCAAAGTATGTGAAAGTGGCAACATGGAAATAAATTTATCTTCCGGAGTAATATTTTGCAATTCATAACACTGTTGTGTTGTCCATGCAAGGTTTTTGTGAGTTAGCATCACACCTTTTGAATTTCCGGTTGTGCCCGAAGTATAAATAATTGTTGCCAGATCGTCTTCTTCAACTTCAGCTTTATTCAGATTTTTAAAAAAAACAGGTTTTGAAGAGCTTAAAATCTGTAAATGTTCTGCAGGTGTCCCTTCCGGGATATAACTAAAACTATCAATTAAAATTGCATGTTTGACCAATCCGATATTGTTACGGATCCTTCCATATAAATTTTCAGAAATAAACAGGACTTTGGCTTCCGAATGTTCAATAATATTTTTTATTTCATTTTCATGGAAGTCGGGTAAAATAGGTACGGTAACAGCACCCAATGATAATATTGAAAAAAAAGCAACTCCCCAGTTTGGAGAATTAGTTCCCAGAATTGCGACTTTATCTCCTTTTTTAATTCCTAATTCAATCAGGTAATCGGATAAAAGAGCAATATCGTCGCCCAGATTTTTATAAGTGTAATTATTCTCTCCCGCAAAAACAAGTGATGTTTTTTCTCCGAATTTTTTTATTGATTCGTTTATCAATTCCGGTAATGTATATTTAATATTTTCCCCCATTCCCAAAAATATTTATCTGATAATAAGCCTTTATAAAAACAGCGTCATATCTGTAATTGTTTAAGGGGTCAAAATTAATAAAAAAACGATATAAACATTTAAGAGTAAAAGTTCACATTGTTTGAAAGGAAAAAGTAGTACTTTAAAAAACTTTTTAAGTTTGGAATACATAGTTTTAAAATGAAATTACTTGAAACTGAAAAAAACAGGATTTGCAAAAAAACTGAAACTTTTGTAAAAACTTTCTTTGAGGCTGATGCAACAGGCCATGACTGGTGGCACATTTACCGGGTCAGGAAATTAGCTTTGGCAATTTCTGAAACTGAAAAAGGTGATAAATTTATTATTGAAATGGCAGCTTTGCTTCACGATGTGGATGATTATAAAATATCGGGGGAAGGAGATTATTTAAAAAATGCTTCTGCCTGGTTAAAAAAAGCCGGGCTGCCAGATGAAACGGCAAATAAAATTCTTACAGTAATCGGTGAAGTTTCATTTAAAGGAAATGACGTTGAAGACAAGGCATCAACTCCTGAATCAAAAATAGTCCAGGATGCTGACCGGCTTGACGCAATCGGAGCTATAGGAATTGCACGTGCATTTGCTTATGGAGGAAGTAAAAACAGGGCACTTTATAATCCGGACGAAAAACCGGCAACTTATAAATCCTTTGAAGAATACAGGAATAATAAGTCTTCAACCATCAGCCATTTTTACGAAAAGCTTTTATTACTTAAAGACCGGATGAAAACAAATACAGGCAAACTGATTGCTTCTGAAAGGCATAAATACCTGGAAAACTATTTAAAACAATTTTTTAACGAATGGAATGTTAATATATAAAATTGGTTTTATAATTTTATAACGGATTTAATTGAAATTGCTGAGTCATGAGAATAGAACATGTTGCCATATGGACTTACAACCTGGAAGGGCTCCGCAACTTTTACATGCATTATTTCGATGCTTCTTCCACCAGCGGATATTATAACCATTCGAAGGAATTCCGGTCGTATTTTTTAATATTTGAAGGTGATTGCAAACTTGAATTGATGGAAAGGCCCAATATTCCAAAGTCAAAGAACGATCCATTAAAACAATTTACGGGACTAATTCATTTTGCAATTAAAGTGGGATCAAAAGATAAAGTTGATTCGATTACTGAAGTATTACGCGATGATGGATTTAAAATTGTCAGTGAGCCCCGGACTACGGGCGATGGATTTTATGAAAGTGTGATCCTCGACCCCGATGGCAACCGGATTGAAATTGTTGCCTGATCTTTTTATTAATTATGCTTGATCTTTTCAAGTAAAAAACCTTAACCTGATATAATGAAACTAACGAATCCGGTCAAATTTTTTTGTTTCCTGCTGATCGCTGTTTTTATAATTCAAAGTTGCTCTGAAAAGGTTCCTGATGAACTCCCCAATATACTATGGTTAACAACTGAAGATAACAGCCCGTTCCTGGGATGCTATGGCGATGAATTTGCAACAACTCCCAACCTTGACAAACTTGCTTCGGAAGGATTTATGTACACACATGCTTATGCCAATGCACCGGTTTGTGCACCAACCCGGAATACCATTATTACAGGAGTTTATGCCAACTCAGGAGGGCATGAACCCATGCGCAGTTATTACAATCTGTCTGAAAAAATCACGCCTTATCCGGCATTGTTGAGAGAATTGGGGTATTATTGCACAAACAATTCAAAAACCGATTACAATACCAATTCGATCGATCCGAAAGAGATTTGGGATGAATCAAGCCCCAGGGCACATTATAAGAACCGAAAGCCGGGCCAACCGTTTTTTGCAGTTTTTAATTCGATGATCTCGCATGAAAGCTCAATTCACAAGTCGATACCAAATGAAGAACTCAGGCATGACCCGGAGAAAGTACCAATTCCTCCATATCATCCTGCAACTCCTGAAATGAAACACGACTGGGCCCAATATTACGACAAGGTTGAAGACATGGATGCCTGGGTTGGCAAACTGCTTCAGGAACTGGAAGATGAAGGACTGGCTGAAAATACAATTGTTTTTTATTACGGAGATCATGGTGGTGTAATTGCACGCAGTAAAAGGTATGTTTACGAAACAGGCACCCGTGTTCCATTTATTGTCAGGATTCCTGAAAAATACAAATACCTGTTCCCAGCTAAAAAGGCTGGTTCAAAAGTCGACCGGTTAATAAGTTTTGTCGATCTGGCACCAACTCTTATGAGTATTGCCGGAAAGAAAATTCCTGAATTTATGCAGGGGAATGCATTCCTTGGCAAACAAAAAACCAAAGATCCTGAATATGCATTTATGTTCCGTTGCCGTATGGATGAACGATATGATATGAGCCGGGCTGTCAGGGATCAAAAATACAGATATATCAGGAATTATATGCCATACCGACCCTATGGTCAGCATCTTGATTATTTGTGGCTGGCACCTTCAATCCGATCGTGGGAAGAAGCCTATAAAAAAGGAGAATGCAATAAAATACAAAGTGCCTTCTGGAATCCCAAACCGGTTGAGGAACTTTATGATACTGAAAATGATCCGTGGGAAATAAACAACCTGGCT
>JAFGGF010000329.1 GCA_016930735.1 Prolixibacteraceae bacterium | reverse complement strand
TCTGCCGCGGGGTTAGCGAACAAAACACTAAAAAAGTCCTTGACGGAATCGGATTCCTCGCCAGCTCTGCTGCGAGGAGTTTCAATTCCTGATAAAATCAACATTTTTAATAATTGATCTTTTCTACACATTTATAATGGATTATCATTTTTAATTCTGACAGTTGGTCACTTCAAATAAGCAACTATGAATCTGCCGCATTGCTTTTTAATTTTTCTTATTTTTGTTTTATAATGATATTAAAGAATCGATGGGACGAAGAAAATATACAATCGCATTAACTCAGTTAAATCTTAACAATACAGCAGAAAATAACCTGAAAAAATGTATTGAATGGGTGGAAAAAGCTGCCGGTCAGAATGCAGAAATTGTTTGTTTGCCTGAATTGTACAGTTCACATTACTTTTGCCAGGAAGAGGATGTGAAGTATTTTTCATTTGCCGAGCCCTTGTATGATGTATCGTTCCATGCATTCAGCGAACTTGCCAAAAATCTCAACATAGTTATTATTGTGCCTTTTTTTGAAAAGAGGGCAATGGGAATTTACCATAACAGTTCTTATATCATTGATTCTGATGGTAAACTGGCAGGATTATACAGGAAAATGCACATCCCGGATGATCCATCCTATTTCGAAAAATTTTATTTTACACCGGGTGACCTGGGATTTATGTCGGTCGAAACAAAAGTAGCGAATTTAGGTCCGTTAATTTGCTGGGATCAGTGGTATCCCGAAGCAGCACGTTTAACAGCCCTGAAAGGTGCTGAGGTTTTATTTTATCCTACAGCCATTGGCTGGCACCCTTACGAAAAAGAACAATACGGAGTTAACCAGCATGGAGCATGGATGAACGTGATGAAAGGCCATGCTGTGGCAAACGGTATTTATGTTGCAGCGGTTAACCGCGTAGGGCACGAACAACCGATACCTGAAAAGCCGGGTATTGAATTCTGGGGTTCCTCTTTTATTGCCGGGCCACAGGGCGAAATTCTGGCACAGGCATCTCACGACAAAGAAGAAATTATCATGGCTGAAATCGATTTGGATTATATGGAAGATGTCAGGCAAAACTGGCCCTTTTTCCGCGACCGCAGGATTGATGCATACGACCAGATAATTAAACGGGCAATCGATTAATGGATATGAAAATACAAAATCGAAGGCTCCCTGCCGAGTTTGAACCACATAAAGCAATTCTTTTGTCATTTCCACATGAAGGAAACGACTGGCCCGGAAAATATCAGGCCGTTCAATGGGCTTTTGTTGAATTTATTAAAAAGGTAACTACTTATGAAAACCTGATTCTGATGGTCAGGTCAGAGCAACATCAGGAAAAAGTAGTGAATATGTTGCAACGTGCCCATGTTGACCTTAGTAAAATTGAATTTATTTATCTTCATACAAACCGGAACTGGATGCGGGATTCAGGCCCTGTTGTAGTGAAACTTCCGGACGGGGAAAGTGAAGCTTTACATTTTGGTTTTAATGGCTGGGCAAAGTACGGAAACTTCAGAAAAGATGTTTTTGTGCCAGAAACGGTTGCAAATCATTTGAATGTTCCGTTAACTAAAGTTTTCCACAAAAAAAGGCATGTAGTGCTTGAAGGTGGTGCAATCGATTCAAATGGGAAAGGAACCCTTTTAACGACCGAAGAATGTTTGCTTGATCCAAAAATACAGGTACGGAATCAGGGCTTTACAAAGGATGATTATGAACAGGTTTTTGCTGATTATCTTGGAATTACACATACAATATGGCTCGGTGAAGGGATTGAAGGCGATGATACACACGGGCATGTTGATGATATTTGCAGATTCGTAAATGAAGATACAGTTGTTGTTTGCCGTGAACCAAATAAAGCCGATGTAAATCACCTGAGGATGGAAAACAATATCAAACGGTTAAAAAATGCGCGTCTTGAAAATGGGAAACCGCTTAATATTGCTGAAATTCCCCTGCCTTCACGGCTCGATTTCGAAAATATGCGTTTGCCGGCAAGCTATATAAATTTTCTTATTTTGAATAATGCAGTCCTTGTACCTTTGTTCAATGATAAAAACGATTATAAAGCCCTTCGCGTTTTGAAGGAATTTTTTCCGAAAAGAGATATTATAGGTATCAGCGCTATTGACTTAATCTGGGGACTCGGAACTTTGCATTGTTTAAGTCATGAAATTCCTGCCTGATTAACTACTCCCTGATCCCTCTTTTTTTAATTGAATAACAATTATCATCATTTAATAATATATGATTTTTTATTTTGCAGAATAATTAAATTTTAACAGATGTACGGAAAAATCAAATACGACCTTCGCCAAACACTTGAAGAGTTAAAAGTTCAGGGATTATATAAAAATGAAAGGATCATAACTTCTTCACAGAGCTCTGAAATTGAAGTTTCATCCAGAGAACCGGTGTTGAATTTTTGTGCGAATAATTATCTGGGTTTGGCAAATCACCCTATTGTTGTAAAGGCAGCCCAGGATATAATGAATGATTGGGGATTTGGATTGTCATCTGTACGTTTTATTTGCGGCACACAACAGATTCATAAGGAACTTGAAACAAAAGTATCTGAATTCCTGGGAACAGAAGATACAATTCTGTACTGCGCTTGTTTTGATGCAAACGGGGGTGTATTTGAACCTTTACTTGATGCTGAAAGTGCAATTATTTCTGATGAATTGAATCATGCATCTATCATCGATGGGGTCAGGCTTTGTAAGGCTCAGCGTTTTCGTTATAAACATTCCGATATGGGTGAATTGGAACAATGCCTGAAAGATGCTCAAAAAACCAAATACCGGTTAATTGTTACAGATGGCGTTTTTTCGATGGATGGCGACATAGCAAACCTTCCCGGTATTGTTAACCTGGCTAAAAAATACGATGCCCTTGTTATGGTTGATGATTCTCATGCAACCGGCTATATTGGAAAAACAGGCCGTGGAACAGCTGAACATTATGGATTACTTGGAGAAATTGATATTATTACAACTACGTTTGGTAAAGCACTGGGTGGCGGAAATGGTGGTTGTACCTCTGGTCGTAAAGAAATAATTGAAATGTTACGTCAGCGCTCACGTCCGTATTTATTTTCTAACACGCTGGCTCCGGCAACTGTAGGTGCAACTTTGAAAGTTATTGAAATGCTTTCCCAGTCGGATAGCCTGCCTGCAAAAACCATGGCCAATGCAAATCGTTTCCGCTCAAAAATGGAAACAGCTGGTTTTGACCTTGTAAAAGGCAGTACTGCAATAGTCCCCGTAATGATTTATGATGAACCATTGGCTATTAAATTTGCCGATAAATTATTAAAAGAAGGTATTTATGTTATTGGATTTTGTTATCCGGTAGTTCCAAAAGGAAAAGCCAGGATCAGGGTACAGCTATCGGCTGCACACACCGAAGAACAGATCGATGAAGCTGTTGATGCCTTTATTAAATGCGGGACAGAGCTCGGAATAATTTAATTAGGATTTATTTTTCCTTTGATTTAAAAATTCAAAAACCTTATTGATATTATTTATCCTTGTTTCATCGGTTTTAGCATGAGCTACCGATTCAATCAGGTATTTTTTTACAGATGCCGACTGTTTGTTAAAAACGGATTTTATTTCAGGTTCATTTTCAAGCAACCACTTCAGGTCTTCAGGCATTTCGGGATCCCTGGAATCTTTATCCAGTATAAATTTTACATGGATTGTATCACCATCACCTTTTCCTATAGCATCTCTGATTTCTTTTCTGACATGAACCCAGTGTGCGCCATCCCCCTTCGGTGCAAGGCTTGTCCGGTATTTAAAGTTTTCGAACCAGATATAAACCCTTACAGGCCCGTTCGTTCCGAATTCTGTTTTTCCGTCAAATGGTATATCAATAAAATGGCCTTTATTGGCAAACTGGTATAAAAATCCTTTAAATTCCCAGGTTTTACTCATCTTTGTTTATTTGAAGAAAATCGAGGTTGCGTTTCAGCCCTTTAAAACCGGTTCTTTTAACCGCTGAGTTTTTAAATAATTCATTGAATAATGGTTTTCCCATCTCATACCATTCATCTTTGGTTAAATCCAGAAGTTTAGGATGGGGTTTAAATTTTGGTTCACTATGGGATTGTGATTTCAGGTTCCACGGGCAAACATCCTGGCAAATATCGCAACCGAAAACACGGTTTTCAAATTGTCCGGTCAGGTTGTTATCCAACTTGCCCTTTAATTCAATGGTTTGATAGGAAATACATTTTCTGGCGTCCACAATTCTGTCGGCTACAATTGCTTTTGTAGGGCAGGCATCAATACAGCGGGTGCAATTCCCGCAATGATCTCTTACTTCAGTTACTTCATCATATGGTAATTCAATATCAAGAATCAATTCACCAATAAAAAAGAAACTGCCATGTTCAAAAGAAATAAGGTTGCTGTTTTTCCCGATCCAACCTAATCCGGCTTTTCCTGCCCAGGCTCTTTCTAAAACGGGCGCTGAATCAGTAAAAACCCGTCCGTTGCATGGTTTTATTTCCTTTTGAATAAAAGCAAGTAAATTTTTAAGTTTATCCTTTAATACAAAATGATAATCGGTGCCATATGCATATTTTGAAAGAATAGGAGTTGCGTTATCTTTTTGAGTTTTTTCAGGAAAATAATTCTGAAGGACTACAATTATTGTTTTTACATTTTCAAATAATAGTCCAGGATTAAATCTTTTTTCTGTATT
>JAFGGF010000328.1 GCA_016930735.1 Prolixibacteraceae bacterium | reverse complement strand
TTTCTGTATCGAAGAAAGATTACAGTTTTCAAAAATTCCTGGTTGATTCAACCTTTATTGAAAATATTGATAATGTTTATCAGTTCCTTTCTACCGCCGATTATATAAATATCCCCGTAGAAAATTATTTAAATTATTTATCTGCATCCTTCAGCTTGTATAAAACACTGATTCAGCCTGTTGAAGAAAAAATCAAGGATAATACAATTACAGTTATTCCCGATGGAATTTTGAGTTATATTCCATTTGATGCACTTTTATATAGTTATCCATCAAATATTGATACATTAAATTTTGTAAACCTGGATTATCTGATAAAAAAATATACTTTCAATTATTCGTATTCAGCAAACCTGTATTTAAACAGGTTTAATAAAGAAAAGAGAGCAGGCAAAAAACTCCTTGCTTTTGCCCCAGATTATTCAACCTATAATGAGTTTGGTGACGAGGAATTTAACCAGTTGGCACCTTTAACCGGGATCAGGGAAGAAGTAAATTTTATTTCAACAATTATAAATTCAGAAGTTTATATTAATAAAGAGGCTACGGAATCTAATTTTAAAGAAAACATGGCAGACTTTGACATATTGCACCTAGCAATGCATGCCATTATAAACGATTCACTTCCGATGTTTTCAAAGCTGGCTTTTACTCCTGAAAATTCAGATTATATGTCAAACGATGGCTGGCTATATACTTCCGAAATTTACAATATGAAAATGAAAGCAAGGTTGGCTGTATTGAGTGCATGTAATACAGGTAGAGGTAAACTTCGGGAAGGCGAAGGTGTTATTAGCCTGGCCCGTGGGTTTTTCTATGCAGGCTGCCCTTCAATTGTTATGACCCTTTGGGAAGTTGAAGACAGGTCGGGAGCAGAGATCATGGCCGAATTTTATAAGTTTTTAAAAGCAGGAAAGAAAAAACACGAAGCTTTAAGGTTGGCAAAAATAAAACACATTGAAAATGCTGATCCGGTTACCGCACATCCTCATGTCTGGCTTAGCTATGTAAATATTGGTAATACTGACGCATTAAATACAAGTAATGACCTTTATTTTTTTATTGCAATTCTTCTGATCCTTTTAATTATTCTTGCTGATCAGCTTTATAAAACAAAAAAAGCCCGGAAAAACCGGGCCTGATAGTATTGTTTTACTTGCCTTTTTACTCCTTATCTTCGAGTTTCAATTCCCTAAGGATGGCCTTTGCATCATCTCTGTAGAAATTATTATTGCGGATCAGGTTCCTGAATTGTTCAGCAGCTTTCTTACGGTCGTCCAATACAAGGTAACAAAGACCTATATTATATTCAGCTAAATCTTTATAAGTAGTTTCACTGTTACCGGCAACTTTTTCAAATTCTTTAATTGCATTTAACGACTCCCTCATATTCTGGTAACTTTTTGCCAGGAAGAACTGTGAAATTGAATTATTTTTATTTCTCTCAATTACAGTCTGGAAAGCCATTACTGCCTCTTCGTAATGTTTCAGGTTAAACAACTCCTGTCCGGCAGATAATGTCCTGTCAAATGAATTATCGCTACCACGTTGGGTTCCGGGTGCTTCAGTATTATACACATATTTGCTGTACAAATGTTCGTTGTCGGCCGGTTGTAATCTTGTAAATATTGAAAGGCCAAATGCAATAAGCACAACAACTGCCGCAGAATACCTGATAAATACAGATTTTACACCTGTATTCAGCCTGATTACTGATTTTTCTTCGCGTGTATTTATTTCAGCCCTTATATTTCTCAGGTTATCTCTTAATGACATCACATCACTTTCAGCCGAAGCCAAATCGACTTCTTTATGCAGGGAAACATCGGCTTTCAGGTCGCTGTTTTCATACATATCATTTTCAAATTCAGCCAGTTGCTCTTCTGTAAGATCGTTTTCGAGGTATTTTTCGATATCGACAAAGTCCTGATTGTAAGAAGTCTGGGTTTCCATAATGTTGTTTATGTTTGCCCTCAGGTCCATAATGTCTTTTTCCACTACGGCCTTTTCCAGTTCACGATGTAACTCTACATCTTTTGCAAGGCGTGCATTGTTAACCAGTTCTTTCTCAAATTCTGCCATTAATGAATCCGGCATAATATTATCCAGGTATTCATCAATTTCTTCATGGCTATAATCGTGATCCGGCATCGATTGAGCGATTTGTTTCAGGTTATCGCGAAGCTGAAGCACATCTTTTTCCATGATTGCTTCTTCAATTTCTGCCATTAATGCTTCATCAGTAAATACTTCTTCTTCTTCAACTTTTGCTTTGGTAAGTTCCTGTTCCTTATAAAAGTGATGAACATTTTCCCTGGAAGCTATTTCATGCTGATATATATGCAATTTAGGGAGCGATTCATAATAATTTAAAAGTTCATCGGGGTCAACCTGAGCTTCAAATTCATTAAATTCTTCCAGGTCTTCAACCAGGTCGAATGAGGCTTGTAATTTTTCTTCTTTGGCTTGTCCTGAATTTAAGATTGTGTTTAGGTTTTTCCTTAAATTCATAACATCTTTTTCGGCGAGTGCGTCCTGAATTTCAACCTGGAGTTTTAATTCTTCCGCTAATTCTGTATTTGAGGCTAATTCTGCTTCAAATTCCTTCTTCTGTTGTGGATCAAATTCGTTGTTTAGGTAACAATCGATCCTTTCGGTGTATTCAACTTTACGTATCATCTTCTAAAATTTTTTTATATTGTGAATCTTGTTTTATTCTTTCAATAAGTAACTCTTTACATTTATACTTCCTTTTTTTAGCATACTTTTCACTTTTATACCCCATCATCTGGGCAATTTGTTTTAAAGGAACTTTCTCGAAGAATAACTGCATTATTTTCTGGCAATCGGTACCAAGGTTCCTGAAATGTTTTTGATAAAGACTGTAGCGCTCATTTTTACTGACTGTTTCAAAAAAGTCTTCATCATAATTGTCTTCCTGGTATGGCAGGCTATCGTTCACCTTTTCGTTTTCAATCCTTCGTTTTTCAAGTTGTTTTAACCATAGAAACCTGCAAACTGAAAACAGGTAAAGGTGGAAAGGACGATTTTCCAAAGCTTTGGTGTCATCTTTCAGTTTCCTGAAAATAACAATTATGGCTTCCTGAAAAATATCACTTGCATCATCGTCGTTGCCACTGTTATTCCTGATAAAATTACTAACCTTGTAAAAGAACTGTTTATAAATGAATTGTAATACTAAACTGTCATTTCTTAAAATCCCTTTATGGATTTGTTCATCTGTAAAGTTTTTCATTTTCTATACTATAATTCGGATTAATTCCAAAAGGTAACCCTATTGTTGATAAAAATATCTTTCCACAAATTTTTATTAACTACAAATTAAATGTATAAACATCAAATATCAAAGGAATTAATCCTTATAAAAAAAATAATTAATAAGTTATATATCAGTGATTTTTATTTGGTGATTGCAATTTTAAAGTTTGAATTGGGCTAAAATACAAAGGATAGGCTCAACAGCCTATCCTTTTCTCATTAAACTAACTAACCTAACTAAACCTAAACTTATGAAAATAAACGTACGACAAATATATAGTACGTTGCCAGCATAAAACAACAAAGTTGTGTTAAATGTTGTTAAAGTTAACGTTATTTTTACATTTTACTGAGCAATAAAATGGTATATAATTGTGCCCCGTTGCTGCGTCGGTGCTGCCGGATCGGAATTAAACATGGTCCTGCCTGCTGCTAGTTCAGCATAAAAATAAATCTGCGGATCGGTTATTGAACTGTTATTCCTTGATTTTGCATTTATAACTCTCCCCCGCCGGTCGACTGCAATATCAACTGTAACCTTTCCGCCACCCTGAGCGAGGTAAACAGGTATTGGCAAACTTACATGATAGCGGTTCTCAAGATCGTAGGTTATATTACTTTCCCCGGTGTAAATAATATTTTTAATTGAATCGCGATCTATCTTTTCAGTATTTACAACCGGCATTTTAATATCATCAACCGATATGGTTTCTTTTCCCAACTGGTTGTTTACCTGAGATGCCAGTATTTGTGCCTCATCGATTTGCCTGCGGTATTCTTCATCAAAAAAATTATCGTCGTTTTGCCTGTTTAAACTGGCAGCCCTGTTAGTCCTTAGCTGAGAAGACGAAGAAACAGGTTCAGTGTTTTCATGGTCATCCTCTTGAACCGACTCTTCGGGTTCCGTTATAATATCGGGAAACTCGATAATTACAGGCTCCTCCTTTATTCTTCCCTTTTTTTCTATATTGGTCAGAAGAAATACTGAAAACAAAAGGATGTGAAAAATCAGGGCTCCCATAACCCCGTAAACATTTTCATGATATATCCTTTTTAACCGGTTCATTTTACAACAAAATTATAAAATAGACTGGTTAAAAAAACTTACCCCGGAATATCCGGGGCAAATTCTTATTGATTTATCAATTGTTTTTTCGATATGAATATTTTATTTGAGATATCAGGGCTGTTAAAATAGGTTCCTTCATTCAGGTTGCTATTAATAATAAATGTTTTTTCATCGGTATAATAACCCTCTATTTTTATTGGATTCATCATGTTGTTCCCTTCAATTAAAAGGGTATGTGTAGGTGAACCGGAGGGAACATTTTGAGCAAAAGCACTGTTTGAAAGATTTGCGATCTGGTTTAAATACTTTGAAACCGACAATGAATCAGCAGGTACATTATTAATCTGCCATTTATCCCCTGATTTTGATAAAATAAAAGAGCTGTCAGCCGGATATGTAAAAGTTAATTTTATCCAATCGCTTTTTTGCCCTTTAATTATAGTTTGATCACGAAATGCTTTAATTTCCCGGTTAAAAGTCATTGACAGGAATCCTTCCACTCCGTATATCTCTTTTTCACCTGCCAACCTTATGTAAGTAGTAACTTTTTGTGTTTGATATGAAAATTTACCAATGATTAAATCAGCAACTGTATTCCCTCCTTTTATTAGCTGAACCTTTGTCCCCAGGCTGTCGGTAACCTCATACTGATTCCATTGATCTTTTTTATTCCCTGCGAGCGACATCGGTTTTAAAGAATTAAGCTGATCAATCATTGAGACTGGTAATGACTGGTTGGCATTGTAACTTTTTTCGCCTGACTTAACTACCCATAAATCACCTTCTTTCAGCAGGATTACTGATTCTCCGTTTAAAATCCGGGGAAATATCCTGATCTCCGAAATTTCTTCTGTTGACACATCAACCAGGTCCTTTCTGAAAGTCCTGTCACCTTTTTTTGAATCGATTACTGCAACAAAAATATAAGCAATAAACAAAACAATAAACAAGACAATTATTGATTTTATACTTACTCTTCTAAACATTTTACAACGATTTTTGGAATTTACCGATTATAATTTTCATCTCTCCTCCTGTCTCTTCTTCTGCGGTTCCTTTCCATACGGAAAACACCATAAAGAATAATGAGAATCACAGGTAACAGGAAGTTAAACCATTTAAGAAAAGTCTTTTTCCCATCTTCTATTTGTTTCAACGGACGGGAAGTAACACCTTTTGTCCGAAGTTCAATAAGGCCTGTATCATCCGACATCCAGTCGATAGAGTTTACAAACAGGTTAACATTATCGGGTTGTAACTGGTGCCCAGAATTACCCGGTCCGTTCACCGCAAAATCGCCATCGCTGAAAACAATGATCCTTGAATTTAATTCCCCCGAAATTTTACCTTCAAGCAGAGCTCCAAGAGTAATTCCGGATAACCGGAAATCACTATCGCCCCATTCCTTATTAATATTAAAATATAAGGGAGCCATTTGTGTCCCTGATTTTTGTGAAGAGAATATCAATGGCTGAAAATTCAGAGTTGAATCGCCGGAAAAAGTTATGGGGCTGGCAAACTGGAAGATAACCTGTTCGATTCCCTTGGTCACCGGATGATCGGCAAAGGTGGAAATAACAGGCAAATATGGGAACTGAAGCTGAGTTGTAAATGAAAAGGCACCTTGCTGCTGCCTCACACCAACAGTACCACAATTATCATCGATTACAAAATTCCCCTCAACTGTAAATCCTTTCTTTTCAAGCCATGTTTCCAATCCTGTTGTTACTTCAAAACCACGGGCCTGGCTCAGGTCACCTTCAACCCTGTTCATGGCAATAACCATGTTCCCACCGTTTGCAAGGTAATCATCCAGCATATTCAATTGCCATTCGGGAATAGAATCTGTGGGGCCATCCAAAACCAGTGTTTTATATTTCGGAAGATAAGTTGAATCGGTAATATTTACTCCTTCAACCTGATAAAGCACATTCAATTCAGCCATAACCTGTGAGAACATAGATGTGGTTGGTTCGCCGTGCCCCTGTATAAATCCGATCAATGGTTTTTCAATAGCCACCAGCTTTTTTATCGCTGAAGAAAGCGTATATTCCACAGCACCTCCAGGTTGAATAAAAGGAATAACTTCTGAATTTCCTGAATATTTCAGGACAGCCCCAAGATAGGCTTTCTTTTGAACTGCCTGATTTTTTTCCCTGACATTTATTACTACGGGTGAAATCCCGTTTTGCATCGCTTCCTGTTCGGTTTGTTCATCTTTATTCGGATTAATAAATTCATAAACAACATTTCCATCGGAACGACTTGCATACTCAGTTAAAAGATCTTTAAAATCCTGCCTCGATTTCATAATATTTGGTGGCAGGCCCTCTGAAAAATATGCAGTTACGGTTATCGGTTCATTCAGCTCTTTCAGTAAATCCCGGGTTGCCTGGCTTAACGTATATTGTTTATTTTCAGTAAAATCAAGCCTGAAAAAGAAACGATTAGCCAAGAGGTTTATCAATACCAAAGTTCCGATAACCAGTACGATATATATTATTATAGATTTTTTTGATTTCATAATAACTGGTTTAATTGATGCTACGTTTTACCAATACAGCTTCTGCAGAAATAATCCCAAGAAATATAATAGTAAGGAAGTATATTATGTCTTTCGAATCAACAACACCCCTTGTAATTGAATCATAATGAGTCGATAGGCTGAGGTACTGAAATACTTCACCCAATGTTCCTGAAAAAGCTGATGCAATCATCCCGAACAGGATATGGAAAAAAATACCTATAAATAAAGAAAGTAAAAATGCAACGATCTGGTTATTGGTAATGCTGCTTGCAAAAATACCAATGCTGATATAGGCACCACTGAACAGCAGTAATCCAATATAACCCGACCAAACCTCACCATGGTCGATGTGACCAAGCGACCATATTGTTATATAATAAGGTGTGGTCATCAACAAGGCAATGCCAATAAGTAAAAGAATTGCCAGAAACTTGCCCCACAAGACCTGCCACTCTGAAATTGGTTTTGTCAACAGCATTTCCAAAGTGCCGGTTTTATGCTCTTCAGCTATCTGCCGCATGGTTAATGCCGGAATAAAAAAGAAAAGGGTCCAGTAAGCGATACCGAAAAACGATCCAAGATCCGCCTGATTATTCAGGAAAACATCCGATCCGTACAACCATGTAAAAAAGCCACTGAATCCAAGAAAAACAACTATCATTATGTAAGCCATTAAAGAATCAAAAATGGCCTGTAACTCACGTTTTGTAATTATCCAGATTTGTTTCATTGTCTTAATTTTTAGTTACTTCCCTGAAGACATCTTCCAGTTTTGTTTCAATCGGCGTAAGTTCTGATATAAACCAGCCGTTATTTACACACATATCAAAAATTGCCTTTGCCGAATTATTATCCGCCTTGCTATGAATTTCGTACAGATCGGTCCCATCTTCCGGTAAATCAACCCAGTCAACAGTAGGTAAAGCTTTTATCTCTTCAAAAGCTTTGTTTCGTTCTGCCCCGGAAATTCTGACTTTCAGAATCTCATTTCCCCGGGCTTGTTTGCGTAATTCTCCAGCAGTGCCGTCAGCAACAATTTTCCCTTTATTTATAATCAGTATTCTGTCGCAGGTGGCCTCAACTTCAGCCAGAATATGCGAACTCAGGATCACGGTTTTTTCCCTTCCGATAGTTTTAATCAATTCCCTGATCTCTACAATTTGGTTGGGATCAAGCCCTGTTGTCGGCTCATCCAGTATCAGTACTTCAGGATCATTAATAAGTGCCTGTGCAAGTCCCACACGCTGTTTGTACCCTTTTGAAAGTTCCCTGATCTTTTTATGTTTTTCACCATGGAGGTCACAAACCCTGACCATCTCAGAGATCCTCCCTTCAACCTCTGTTTTCGGCACACCCTGAATTTCAGCAACAAATTTCAGGTAATCAATAACCGACATGTCCTGGTACAAAGGATTATTTTCAGGTAAATAACCGATCAGCTTTTTAATTTCATACGGATTATCCCAAACAGAAATGCCACCCACCTTTATATCACCCGAATTGGGCGAAAGGTAACAGGTAATCGCTTTCATTGTAGTAGTTTTACCTGCACCATTTGGCCCCAGAAAACCCAGAATCTCACCGGGCCTGACCCTGAAACTTAAATTATCGACCGCTTTTTGTCGGCCATAAATCTTCGTGATTTTATCTACAACAATTTCCATTTTGTGGTTTTAAAAAAGTTAACGAAAATAAAAAAATTCATTTTTCTTTATTAAACCGAAAAATGTGGTTTTAACAATGTTTAACAAAAAACAAAGGCATTTTTCTAATAATTAACCTTAAAATAGGGTCAATATTAAATTAAGGTTTAGTTCGGTTGAATATTATAATTATATCCTGATGCAAATTAGGTTCAAATTTGTCGTTTTTTTGATATTGCTGACTGGATTAACTGTCAATCCTGCGCGGCTTTATGCGCAAATTGAAACCGATACAACAGAAACTGAACTTAAATACAAAGAAAAATACGACCGTTTTTACGATAGCCTGAGGTACAAAGCCCAACGCCGGGATTTTACCCGATGGCTTCACAACCTAATTATTCATATACCCAAAGAATATATTGATAAAGAACAACTTACCTTAAGTTATTTTACCCCTTTCAAAGATAAAACCATTGGAAGCATCGAAGTAAAAGCACTTGATGTATTTGGTCCAAGCTTTGAAGATACAACCAGAAAAGCAAAGTCCAAGTTTCAGAAATTTGCAAACGACCTCCATACTAAAACCAATTTAAATATTATCAGAAAAAACCTTCTTTTTGATGTGGGAGATAAACTTGATCCTGATTTATTATATGAAAATGAGCGTATAATACGGTCATTATCATATATAAAAGATGTAAGATTTTTTCTCAGTGCAGATTCACTTAATCCTGAACTCGTAAATGTTACTGTTCTTACAAAAGATGTATTTGCATTTGGTGTTACCGGCAGTGCAAGTGGTTTAAGTACAGCAACTTTTGAGATTTATAATCAGAACATTTTTGGTGCAGGGCATGAAGTTTCAATCGGAATGGTTGGGCACATTCACAGGGAACCTTACCTTGGATTTGAAACATTTTACAGAATACCAAACATAAAAGGGAAATTTATCAATTTTTCATTTGGTTTTTCAAATACTTACCGTAAAGAAGGGCTTAGCCTTGACCTTGAAAAAGAGTTCATTTTACCCTCAACCAAATGGGGAGGAGGCTTATCAGCCCTTCGGTTAACACGTTCAGACAGGATTACTGAAAATGACCCGGTGAGGCTTGACGAGGCACCTCTCGATTTTACATTTATCAGAGGCTGGGCTGGCAGGACTTTTCAACTAAATAATAGTAAATATAATAATTCGCAGATTACACTCAGTGCTAATATTTTAAATCGCAAATTCAATGACCGACCATTACCCGATGAACAAAATAAACAGTATTTCTCAAACAGTACTTTTTACATTGCAGGACTTACATGGTCAAGAAGAAAATATATGCGCGACCAGTTGGTTTATGGCTATGGTATAACCGAAGATATCCCTGAAGGTTTTAAACACGAGATGGTTTTTGGTTATAATGCTGATGAATTTGGAGATCGATATTATGCCCACCTTCTTATTTCGAACGGAAATATGATGCCCAGAAGGCCGGGATACCTTTACATTTCTGCCGGAATCGGCAGCTATTTCAATAAACTGGAATATGAACTCGGAATGGTTAGTATAAAGGCAAATTATATTTCAAAATTAATAACCGCAGGAGATAAGCGTTACAGATTCTTTGCCCGGATGAATTATACCCTGGGAATCAAACGATATGACCTTGAGAACCTCCTTATAAAATACGGGGGACATATCAGGGGTTTTGTCAGCTCACAACCTGTCGGCAACCAACGCCTTAGCCTGAACCTGGAAGCTGTATTTTTCCAACATCGTGAAATTTATAATTTTAATATCGCTTTTTATACTTTTTCAGATATTGCAATTATCGGTTCAAATAAAAGTCTGATTTTTAAAGAAGATTATTATGCCGGCATAGGGGCCGGAATTAGGCTTCACAATGAATCGCTCGTATTAAAAACCATTGATATAAGGCTGGCATTTTATCCGAACCATCCTAATAATATGGGTTTTGTTGGTTTTGTCCTTGAAGAACAGGTAAAAAAAGATTTTTACAGTTTTCAACCGGGTGCACCCCTACCCCTTCGGTTTGAATAAATCAATGTAATTTACCAAATAATCTGTCCCCATCCCGGACTGCTGTCCCGATACGGGACATTGGCGCACACCTTTTGATTTTCCAAAACTCTCAATTCCAATAACTTGCATTTTTGTGGCACCCGCTTTGCTTTTACTTTTACACAACACGATAGTTTGGACGCTTGAAGGTTGAAAAACAAAAAAAATTGGATTACAAACTTAAAAACATAAAAATCATGAAAAGAT
>JAFGGF010000049.1 GCA_016930735.1 Prolixibacteraceae bacterium | reverse complement strand
TGGTTCCATTTAATTTCAAATGGTGGATCAAATTGTTTTACTTTGACAACACCAGCTGTTGATTCTTCTGACCAGGAGGCAATCAATAATTTATTCAGTATTGGAAAAAAGAAAATAGGAAATTCTACTAATGATTTCCACTTGACAGTTACTATTGATAATATATTATTTAGCCCTATTTCGAATAGTGATTTTGAATTAGAAATATTAAAGGCTGAAGAATTTACTAAAAACTATGAAATAGAATTACGTGTTTGGATCAAAATCGACGATTTAATTTTAGAGAACTTTAATCAAAATGGAGATATTTTGGAAATTAAAGATGGTTTTATGGTTGCACAATTTCATAACTTTAAATAGGAAATTATGGTAAAGAATTTTTACCGATAATTTTCAGGTTGATTGATTAGTTATTTTTTATGCCTAATGTTGACTCCATTCTTGTGACATTTTTATGACAATTTATGGCCACATTAATTATTTTCCTGACAAAGGAGTTAAATCGCTGCTTTACTTTTGAATCGTAAACAATAACAATTAAACAATTTAAAAAGTAAAGTCATGAAAACAAAAAATTTACTCAGGATGATTGCCCTGGTGGCAGTATTTGCAATGGCAACAAATTTTGCTTATTCAACCGGCGATGCAATGGCACAGGCTAAACAGGACCTGCAGAAGTCTATTAAACAGGTTTTTAAAGGTGATATTTCCAGAACCGGAAATTATTTGTACGAAAATAACGTTTATAAACTTGATGAAACTGCAAAATTAACATTAAAGGTGAATGAAGATCTTAGCCTGGAAGTATTAAAAGTTGAATGCAGTAATTGTGATGCTTCAGAATATGTTAAATATGTTTTTGCATCAAACAATGTAAAAGCTGATGAATTGCTCGCAGGAAAAGCTTTTACAATTAATATACGTTTAAAATATAAGGCAAAATAAATTACCATATTTTATGTATTAAAAAGCCAATTGTATATTTTTAGGTAAAATCCATTTCATATGGTAAACAGGTTAATAGTTTTTGGATTGCTACTATCTTTAGCCTTCAGCTCAAAAGAGTTGAGGGCTTCTGAGTGGAAAGAGGTTGTTAACCTGAAAGGAATCTGGGATTTTACTGTTGGCGATAATTTGGATTGGGCAAAACCTTCGGCAGACATCAGCGACTGGGATCAGATTACTGTCCCCGATGAGTGGGAAAGGTATTATGAAGGATACAATGGATTTGCCTGGTACCGTAAAACATTTAATTTCAGGCTGAGTACATCTGTTAACGAATTGGTACTGTTCCTTGGCTATGTTGATGATATTGATGAAGTATATATTAACGGGATTAAAATAGGGCAATCCGGGAAATTCCCTCCTGGGCTGATTACAGCCTGGGATGTAGAAAGGATTTATCATTTCCCGAAAAATATTTTAAAGGAATCAGATAACGTAATTGCTGTCAGGGTTTATGATGAGCGAAGGGAAGGGGGAATAGTCAGAGGTTACAGGATTGGTATTTATTATGATTCGGAAACAGATTTTTTACTTTACGATTTAAGCGGGGATTGGAAATTTACTACAAATTCCTATAAAAATATCCACTCCATCGGATTCGACGATAGCCATCTGAAAGAAATCCAGGTTCCTGCACCCTGGGAGTCACAGGGTTACGAAGGACATGACGGGTACGGGTGGTATCGGAAAAGTTTTACTTTACCCGATAATTTCCCAAAACAGAATCTTTATATAGTTTTAGGGCAAATAGATGAAATTGACAAAGTATATTTAAACGGGCAGCTGATTGGTCAAACAAAAGACCTTGATGCTTATAAGGAAATCAATATCGATGACGCTTATTTATTATACCGTTCCTATCCTATACCCAACAATTTATTGAAAAAACAGAATGTAATTTCTGTTGAAGTGCTTGATAAATATGGAGAAGGGGGAATTTATTCGGGGCCGGTTGGAATAATGAACAAGGAAAAAAGGGACCTTTTTATGGAATCTCATAAAGTTGTCAACCGTAAAAATTTTTTCCAGCAAATTCTCGATTATTTTAAAGACAGATGATTGAATTACTTCTATGAAACGAGCATAATAGATTTATGACACAAACGAATATTATTAAAATTCATGCGAGTTCCATCTTATACCTAAGAAAACATACAATTTTAATAAGATGAAACCTGTAATAAAATATTATATATTGTGTTTATTCCTTATTGTGGGAAATATAACTTTTGCTCAGGTTTTTTCAGGAGATATCAATTTAAACGGCAAATGGAAATTTGCCATCGGGGATGGCATTGAACGTGCAAAGGAGAATTATAATGATTCCGGCTGGACGGAAATCTCTGCTCCCGGGAATTGGGAAGACCAGGGATTCAGAAGGTACGATGGTTTTGCATGGTACCGGAAAAAGTTTATTCCTGATGTAAGGGACGCAGATAGGATTGTAGTTCTGGAATTGGGTTATATTGATGATTCGGATGAAGTATATTTAAACGGAGTTCTGGTTGGAAGGTCAGGGAGTTTTCCACCCAATTATTTACCTGGCTCAAAATCGCACCGGAAATATATGGTTCCAAACCAAATTGTACATTTTGGAAAAGAGAATACAATTGCAATCAGGGTTTACGATGCACAGCTTGACGGGGGGATTGTTGAAGGTGATTTAAAAGTACATTTTTCAGATATTGACCTTCCATTTGATATAAACCTTGCCGGTGAATGGTTTTTGAATCAGGGGAAAAGGGTTGATCAGCAAGAAAAGCAACCGGTGATTGTTCCCGGGCTTTGGGAAAACCAGGGGTTTTACGACATGGACGGTTATGCAGTTTATTCAAAATCAGTTTATTTCCCGGAAAAACTGAAAGAAAAAAAACTGATTTTTATGGCAGGGCGCATCGATGATGTTGACCAGGTTTATATCAATGGTATTATGGTTGGATCAACCGGGAAATACGATGAAAGGGAAAGTGAAGATAATTACCTTGAGTTCAGGAATTATTTTATTCCGGATGGAATAATAAAATTCGGACAGGATAACATTATTGAGGTCAGGGTTTGGGATGAACGCTGGGATGGAGGCATCATTGAAGGCCCTGTTGGAATTATTTCGCAGGATAAATTCCGTGAATACTGGATGGCAAAAAGAAGGAATTAAATCATTTATTTGTAACAAATTCAATATCAAATTTATTAATACAATCCTTCATATTTATTGTTGAAATCCCTTTAATATATTTATCAAAAAAATCAACTATAACATTGTTTAAAAGCTTAACTGGTATATATGGATCTATTGTTCCCAACATTACCTGATTTTCTGCCTGAAATATTCCATAATCTGTTAAATTGTAATGGTCCGAATTTTTTATTGTTATTGAATAACAGTCGGTATCTGATTTGCAGACAAAAAGATTACCATACCCAAGATAACGCTGAGTGTTGATAAATAAAAATGGCACATTTAAATTATTGTCAGTCAGTGAACCATATAATCCTCCGTCAAGGCTGGCACCTGCTTTAATATTTAAATTATCTGTACAAACCTCACCTGAGGCAATTCCACCCATTGACATGCCAAACACTCCGATCTTTTCCAAATCCAGTTTATTCCTGAGCACATTATTTGAATTATTTATTTCCTGAAGCTGTTTAATAAAAAAACTGATATCCTCAGCCCAATATCTGGGGCTTTCCACAAGCAATGTAGGCATAATACGGTTCGATTGAACAAAAATATCCAAACGTTCATCATCAGTAGAGGCTGTTCCCATTTTGCCAAAAACCTCCATGGCCTCCGGATTTTGTTGTTCCTGTATAATCTGCTGAAATCGGGTACTTTCAGGATTTAATGTTATTATTCTCCCATTAGGATAAATTGAAAATTTGCATTCATAATGATGCGCGAGGCTAAAAACAATGTATCCATGGCTTGCGAGTTCTTCCATCAGAATGGTGTTTTGGGAAAAATGTTCTCCCCAGCCATGGGAAAAAATCAGAACCGGATATTTGCTTTCCTTATGCGAAACCGGAATCCCTCTGCACGAATTAGTTTTCAGTGATTTATAAGATTCTGAAAAAGGAAAATTATTAATGATAAATTCAGGGTCTTCCAGGTATAGTTCTGTTTCTTTTTTTTCATCTGCCGGATACCAGAATTTTACAGTTATTTCACGCTTGTTTTTTCCGGTGTTATCAAACAATTCTTTCCTGTTTTGGTCGATAAAGCTTAAATAGTCAACACCTGTGAGGAATTTCCCGGATGGTTTTGGTAATTGTTTTTCAGTTTGTGCACTACTTGTTAAGATCAGGCAAATAAAAAAAACACTTATTAAAGTTTTCATGGTTTGGTCATTTTGTTTTCTTCAATAATAGTCTTGAGGACAGCTGATAAATTACAGTGAAATGCCTGAAAAACAGGAATAAATAAGGTATCCATAAAGAAAATCAGTAGGGAAGACCGGAAACTAATTTATTCTTTTGTTTTTCAGGCATTCTCATTATTTATAAGGGAAAGATTATTATTTTAAAGAAACACAAAAAGTTACATTCTTTCCATTCCAGATATCTGTTTCAGGAAGTACATTGTTGTGGAAAGTGAATTCTTTAAATCCACAATTTTGCAGTTCAATTTTCAGGTCAGAATCTGAAAAAAAGTGAGTCCAGAACCTGTAAACATCTGTTTTTCCCGATTCATCAATAATTGTATGTTGGTATAAGATTACCTTTTCTTTTTCGTATAAGAATGATTCTGAAAGTGCAAGGTATGGAGAATTTCTCCAGTGTCCTTTTTCAGCGGTTTCCCAGCTTTTCGGAGAAACTTTTTGTTCGAGGCCTCTATCATTCAAAACATCGAAAATGAAAATTCCCCCCGGTTTAAGGACCTTTTTTATAAATACCAGAAGTTTTTTCCTGTCATAAGGAAGAAGCACACCAAAATCGGTATAAATTAAAGTAACCAGGTCGAACTGGTTTTCTTCCATTTCCAATTCAAGGTAGTTCTTATTTAAATAGTTAATATTCATATTTTTATCCATGGCTTTTTTTTGTGCATACTTAATGGAATTTGCTGAAAAATCAACTCCGGTTACGGAGTGGCCTTTTTCTGCATAAAGTTCAGTATACAAACCGGGCCCGCAGCCCAGGTCCAGAATATTAAGTTTATTTCCCTTGGTTTGATCCAGAATCCAGTCAGCAGTGCTTTTTATAGTTACTGCTTTCCTGCTTGCCAGGTCCATTTCTGCATTTAAATGAACTTCGAGTAATTGTTTTGAAATGTGTTCATCTGTCCACATAACAGCTGTACCTTTTGTATAAAGTTCGGGTTTTTTGCTTAATTCAATTATTTCTTTGATTTTCATCTGAGTTATTTTATAATCAATTTAAAATTTGAGAATACAAATTACGGATAATTCT
>JAFGGF010000327.1 GCA_016930735.1 Prolixibacteraceae bacterium | reverse complement strand
CATTTCATAAGCACTTTTATTTCTGCAACTTGATAAAATAATTAAACCACAACAAACAGAGAAAATAAATCTTATTATAAATCTGCGAACCTGCATCTATCTGATTATAATTATTAAGTTATATTGATTTTATAGCTAATTATTTCAAATATAGTTTTTTTGATTTCAAATTCCAGAATTTTACTTTCAACAAAGTATTGACTTTCTTCAAATATTATCTTAATTTAGCTTATTAACCGTTTCTTTATAAATTATTTAACCAACACATGTATTCACTAAAAAATTATGATTATGCCCTTTTATAAACCACTTAAAAAAGTTTCCGCAGATGATCGAAAAAGAATCATTTATGGAATTAAAAAATTGAGGAATCAATTCAAGGAAGAAAATTTTCCGGAAAAGAAAACGCAGAAATCACTGATCCTTGGGACATGGAATATCAGGAATTTTGACGATGATCGATTTAATTATGGTCCGAGAATGACTGAATCGTTCTATTATTTGGCAGAAATTATTTCGCATTTTGATATAATTGCTGTTCAGGAAATTTGTGAGAATTTATTACCTCTTGACTATTTAATGAATATTCTGGGCAATGAATACGATTATCTGGTAACAGACGTGACTCACAGCAGCCTTGGAGGAAACAGGGAAAGGCTGGGATTCATTTATGACAAAAACAAAGTAAAATTTAAGGGGATTGCCGGTGAAGTTGTTCTGCCTGATAAAATGCTAATCAGTGAAGTTGCCAGCAAAAAAAGGCAATTTGCCAGAACTCCGTTTGTTGCCAATTTTCAATCAGGTTGGTTCAAATTTCAGTTTTCAACAGTACATATCTTTTTTGGTTCCAACTCCGGGAATACACCTCAATACAAAAGAAGAGTTGAAGAAATAAATACCATTGCCAGATACCTCGCAAAAGAATCAAGTAAAAGTGATTACAACCAAATACTTGTTGGAGATTTTAACATTATAGAAAAAGGAAGCGGAGGATATAATGCATTGGAAAACAATGGATTTACGGTAATAAGCAATAAAATCGGCAGTAATAGGGATCAAACTAAATTTTACGACCAGATCTCCTTCCGGTCCAGAAAAAATGAACTGGTTTTAATGGAGCCTGAAAGAAACGAAAGAGTATTCCAGTATTTTAACAGTGTTTATAATATTGACGATTTTGAAATATATAAACCCATTATCGAGGAACGGTTAGAAGAAAAACTTAATACAGCTGAAGAGCAATTAAAAGGTAAAATATCAAAAGCAAAAACAAAAGAAGCACAAAGTCAAATTAATAATATTAAAAAGGCACAGGAATCTGATACGACTTTAAAAGAATACTATGATGAATGGCGTTCTTTTCAGATGAGTGACCATTTACCACTATGGATTGAACTTGAAATAGATTTTTCAGATCAATACCTTGAGTATTTAAGTGAAAACAGTTTTTGATGCAATTTTCAACCATTAAACTCCATCAGCACAACATTTTCGACATGGTGTGTCTGTGGGAACATATCGACGGGTTGCACCTGTGTAACCCTGTATTTTTCACTCAGAAGCAAAATATCACGTGCCTGTGTTGCCGGATTACAACTTACATATACAATTTTCTGAGCTTCGGCTTTTAAAAGAGTTTCAATAACATCTTTATGCATTCCGGCCCGGGGCGGATCAGTAATAATTACATCGGGTTTACCATTTTCTGAAAAAAAGTTTTCTGTAAGAATATCTTTCATATCCCCGGCAAAAAACGAGGTATTTTTAATTTCATTTATAAAGGAATTATTCCATGCATCTTCAATAGCTTCGGGAACAAACTCAATTCCGATAACCTTTTTTGCATCTTTTGCCACAAAGTTTGCTATGGTACCAGTCCCGGTATACAAATCGTAAACTACTTCTTTTCCGGTCAGTCCGGCAAATGAACGTGCCACTTTATAAAGTTGGTATGCTTGTTTTGAGTTGGTCTGATAAAAACTTTTAGGCCCGATCTTGAACCTCAAACCTTCCATTTCTTCCCAAATATGGTCCTTCCCTGAAAAAATAAAAATATCCTGGTCGTTAATTGTGGAATTCCCCTTCTTATTTATAATATAAACAAGCGATGTAATATCAGGCACTTCATTTTTCAGAGCATTGAGCAATTGTTTCCTTTTTTCTTCATCATCGTAAAAAAACACCATAATAACCATAATCTCTCCGATGCTGCTTGTCCTGATAAAAACATTCCTGAGAAAACCTTTTTGCTCCATAAGGTCGAAAAACTCCAGGTTATTTTTATTTGCAAAGTCATAAAGGAAATTCCTTATTTTATTGGATGGATCGGCCTGAAGCCAGCATTTACGGATATTTATGACTTTATCGAACAGGCCTGCAACATGAAATCCAAGCCCATTCCTTTCATCCATTTCTTCTTTTGAATTAATTTCTTCCTGTGTTAGCCAACGTTTATTTGAAAAAGTAAACTCCAGTTTATTCCTGTAAAAGATAACTTCATCTGAACCAATTATATTTTTGATTTCCGGGAGCTCAATTTTACCAATCCTTGTTAGCTGGTCAGTTACCTGTTTTTGTTTATAAAACAATTGTTTTTCATATGGAAGCATTTGCCAACTGCAACCACCACAAATTTCAAAATATTCGCAAAAAGGTTTGATTTTATCAACTGAACTTGAATGTATTTTGGTTACCCTGGCAACCTGGTATTTTCTACGTTTTTTTACCACCTGTAAATCGACAACATCGCCTGGGATAACCTGAGTTGTAAAAACCACCATATCGTTAATTTTTGCCAGAGATTTTCCTTCAGCGCCAATATCAGTTATCATAACCTCCTCATAAAAAGGCTTTTGTTTCCTTTTCCTACCCACTTTTTTTCAATTATATTGTTACAGGTCACAAAAATATTATAACTTTAACAACTGTTATTCTTTTCAGGGAAAATTTTTCCCAAATTGAGAATATTAAAACTTACAACACATTTAACATATTACTTGATTTCAATGTGTTACATTTTTTGGAACAATTATGGTAGCATGCCAGACTCATTAATCAAAGGTTAAATGTAAAAATTAAAATAATCTTCAGGGGGGGAGTAACTTCTGTAATTATGATTGGTTTTGTGTTTAGGGGTTTGTAAATCATCAATCATCTTCAAAAAGCGTCCATAGTTACTTTACCCCCTTTTTCTTTTTAAAGGATTTCGTAGTTTATTTAAAATTTCTTTCATTTTATTTCTTTCATCCTGATGTTGTGTTATTGATTATATTTGCGTCTCATAAAAAACAGGGATGATTTCAGTTGAGAATATAGGAGTCAGTTTTGGTGGATTCGATTTATTTAAAGGAGTTTCTTTTTTAATAAACAGGAAAGACAGGATTGGATTAGCAGGGAAAAATGGTTCAGGGAAATCTACATTGCTTAAAATCCTGGCAGGAAAACTTAATCCTTCAGAAGGGAATACCAGTTTGCCTAAAGATGTAAAGATTGGTTACCTGCCCCAACAAATGATTATTAAAGATACCCGATCGCTAAAAGATGAAACGATACTGGCTTTTGATGAAATCCTTGGCATCGAAAAAAATATATCAAAAATCAACCACGAACTTGCTGAACGTGGCGATTATGAATCGCAGGCATACCTGGGGATGATTAATCAGGTGACTGAACTGAATGAACGGTTTCGTATCCTTGGAGGTGAAAACTATGAAGCCGAAGTTGAACAGACTTTAAAGGGGCTTGGTTTTGAAAATAAGGACTTTAACAGGGCAACATCTGAATTTAGTGGTGGCTGGCGGATGCGGATTGAACTGGCAAAAATACTGCTTCAGAAACCGGATGTTTTCCTCCTCGACGAACCTACCAACCACCTTGACATTGAATCGATCCAGTGGTTGGAAGATTTCCTTAAAAACTACAATGGTGCGGTAATGCTGGTTTCGCACGATAAAGCTTTCCTGGATAACCTCACTACCCGAACCATTGAAATCTCAGTGGGCAGGATTTATGATCAAAGGATGAATTATTCACAATACATCCAATGGAAAAAAGAACAACGTGAGCAACAGCTTGCAGCCTATAAAAACCAGCAAAAACTTATTTCCGATACCGAACAATTCATCGAACGGTTCAGATATAAGGCAACCAAAGCCGTCCAGGTTCAATCCCGTATAAAACAACTGGACAAACTCGAACGAATAGAAATTGAACCTGAAGATAATTCTTCTCTGAATTTAAAATTTCCCCCTGCCCCACGCTCTGGATCCGTGATTGTCGATGGGAAAAGGGTAAGTAAAAATTATGGCGATCTCCAGGTTTTAAACGATATAGACCTCATTATTGAAAAAAATGAAAAGGTTGCATTTGTCGGAAGGAATGGCGAGGGAAAAACAACATTGGCAAAAATTATCCTTGATGAAATTGATTTTAAAGGGGCACTAAAAATAGGGCACAATGTTAAAATCGGTTATTTTGCCCAGAACCAGGCTGATTTACTGGATACAAATAAAACCGTACTTGAAACGATTGACCACATTGCGGTTGGCGATATCAGGACTAAAATCAGGGACGTATTAGGAGCTTTTATGTTCTCCGGCGAAGATGTTGATAAAAAAGTAAAGGTACTATCGGGTGGTGAAAGAACACGCCTGGCTATGATCAAACTGTTACTTGAACCTGTTAATTTCCTGGTGCTTGACGAACCAACCAACCACCTGGATATGAGGTCGAAGGAAATCCTCAAAAACGCACTGGCTGATTTCGACGGGACTATACTGGTAATATCGCACGACAGGGAATTCCTTGACGGGCTGGTAAATTGTGTTTATGAATTCAGAAATAAAAAAGTAAAACAATACCTTGGAGGAATTTATGATTTCCTTCAAAGAAAAAAAATTGAATCGCTGAAAGAACTTGAACGGAAAAAAGAAACCCCACCACAACAAAAAGATAAAAAACCGGTAAATTCAAAGTCCTTACTCACTTTTGAAGACCGGAAAGAAATAAACCGGATGATTTCACGGAAAGAAAAAAATATTGTTTCCATCGAAGAAAAAATTTCCGAACTTGAAAAGAAAATTGAAAATGCCGATATAATGCTTTCACAGCCTGAATTAATTTCAGATTCGAAACTTTTTAACCAATATGAACAGCTAAAAAAGGAACTGGAAAATCTGATGGGAATCTGGGAACTGGAGCATGAAGACCTGGAAAACTGGAAATCGAAAAAAAACTGGTGATGCAAAAAGAAGATTTTATTTTTGGAACCCGCGCAGTACAGGAAGCTGTTAATTCAAACCAGCCTGTCGATAAAATCCTATTCAGGAAAGGATTGAATAACGAACTTTTTCATCAACTGTATGACCGTATTAAGGAATTGGAAATTCCCTTCCAGTTTGTTCCTGTCGAAAAATTAAACCGGGTCACACGTAAAAACCACCAGGGAGTAATTGCTTTGCTGTCGCCTGTTGAATTTTTTAAATTGGAGGATGTCCTTCCAATAATTTACGATAAAGGTAAAAATCCGCTTTTGCTTATCCTTGACCAGATTTCGGATGTCCGGAATTTCGGGGCCATTATCCGAACCGCTGAATGTGCAGGTGTTGATGCAGTAATAATTTCGGAAAAAGGCTCGGCAAGGATCAGCGGTGATGCGGTTAAAACTTCGGCTGGAGCTTTGTTTAACGTACCAGTCTGCCGGGTTGAAAATCTGACCCCTGCAATCAGGTTCCTGAAAGAATCAGGGCTGAAATTGGTTGCTGCTACTGAAAAATCGGACTGCCTGTATACTAAAACAGATATGACCCCTCCTATTGCGATTGTTATGGGTTCGGAAGAAAAAGGAATTTCAGGGCAGATTCTTAAAAACTGCGATGAACTTGTAAAAATCCCTGTTATGGGGAAAATCGAATCATTGAATGTTTCTGTTGCCAGCTCAATAATGGTTTATGAGGCAGTAAGGCAACGCAATATTAATGATTAACCGGGATTGCCCTTTTAAAGGTTTCTTCCAATGAAATAAAAGTTTCGGTGCTTAAAACTCCAGGTATTTTTTGAATGCCTTCGGTCAAAATACTTTTCAGATGTTCATTATCTTTTGCATAAACTTTAATAAAAATGGCATATTGCCCTGTGGTATAATGACATTCGACAATCTCAGGAATTTGCATGAGCTTTTCAACAACATCGGAGTATAATCCTCCCTTTTCCAAAAAAATCCCCATATAAGTACATGTTCTCAAATCGATTTTTTTCGGACTTATATGATAGCCTGAACCGGTAATAACTCCCATGTCGATCATCCGGTTTACCCGTTGATGTACTGCAGCCCTTGAAATGCCAACTTCCTGTGCAACATCTTTAAACGGAATACGCGCATTTTGGGTAATAATTTCAAGAATTTTAAGGTCTGCTTCGTCTAATTGATTTCTAAGTGTCATAATTGCTTTCAAATTTCTTTCAAATGTATTGAAATACACCCATTTTTCAAACAATATTCTCTATAATAACAATAACGATATTAACAATTTGTTTAGAAATTTAATTTTATTTGCCAATAATCTTAAATAATTATATTATTTTGATACTTTTGTCAAAAATATTTATATTTTTTATTCAAACAGACAGATTTAAAATTTTAACAGCGATGAAGAAAAATAACAGTTGGCGGCTTCTTTTGGGATTGCTGATAATAGTTGCTTTACTTGGAGTTCTTATTCCGGGAAGTATAAAAAATGTGGATGACCTTAAACTGGATACAGGAGACACAGCATGGATGCTGACTGCCACAGCACTGGTACTTTTAATGACTCCCGGCCTGGCATTTTTTTATGGTGGGATGATTCAGCCCAGAAACATTATCTCTACCATGTTACAAAGTTTTATAGCAATGGGGATAATAAGTGTCATCTGGGTAGTGGTTGGTTTCAGCATAGCATTTGGCGACAGTGTCGGATGGGAAAAATATGGATTATTCGGGAATCCGGCAACCTTTTTTATGTTTAAAGATGTCTCCATTTATCCAAATGCAGAATTAAGCCCGACTTTTCCACTTGCTCTGTTTGCGATGTTCCAGCTTAAATTTGCAATCATCACCCCTGCCCTGATCACTGGTTCGTTTGCAGGAAGAGTCCGGTTCAGGGCATATATGTTATTTATGGTATTATTCAGCCTGTTTATTTATGCTCCGTTGGCACACTGGACGTGGCATCCGAATGGATTCTTACGTAACTGGGGAGTCCTGGATTTTGCAGGTGGAACAGTTGTACACATGTCAGCAGGATTTGCAGCACTTGCAGGCGCTATTTTCCTAGGAAAACGTAAAGATTTTAATGTAGAATTCAAACCGGCTAACATACCTTTTGTCCTCCTGGGGGCAGGTATGCTTTGGTTTGGCTGGTTTGGTTTTAATGCCGGGTCTGCTTTGGCTGCCAACTCGGTAGCAGCACTTGCATTAATGAATACAAATACAGCATCGGCAGCTGCAATGTTGACCTGGATCTTTTACGATGCTTCAAAAGGGAAAAAACCATCGGCCATTGGTGCTTCAATAGGCCTTGTTGTTGGGTTGGTTGCTATAACACCTGCTGCAGGTTTTGTAAATACAGGTTCAAGTATTTTTATTGGCGTTATTGCAGCCATAGTCAGCAATTATGCTGTTACATTAAGGTCAAAATCGCAGTTTGACGATACCCTCGATGTATTTCCTGCCCATGGAATGGGGGGTATAGTTGGTATGATTGCAACTGCAGTTTTTGCCAATGAAGTAGGGCTAATCCATGGTGAAATAACAACTTTCCTTTATCATTTGCTGGCTCTAGTAATTGTTGGGGTATTCACTTTTGGAGGGTCATACCTGATGTATAAAATTACTGACCTTATAATTCCTTTGAGAATATCACCAAAAGGTGAAAAGATCGGGCTTGATTTAAGCCAACATGATGAATCATATGATTTCGCTTATAAAGAAGACTAATTACTATAAATAAAAAAGAAGGTTAAAACCTTCTTTTTTTATTTAATCGGCACCTGTCTTTTAAATCCTGTTTCAAGTGAAATAAAGGTTTCAGTCCTGGCAATACCCTCAATTTCCTGAAGTTTTTCATCAATAATCCTTTTCAGGTGTTTATTGTTTTTAGTCTGAATTTTGATAAAAATAGCATATTGTCCGGTGGTATAATGACATTCAACAATCTCAGGAATTTTTGAAAGTTCTTCAGCAACCACTGTATGAAACTTAGCCTTTTCGAGGTAAATTCCCATATAAGCACAGGTATTGTAACCTAATTTTTCCGGATTAACTATAAACTGGCTTCCTGAAAGAACCCCGATATTTTGCAGGCGCTGCACACGCTGATGAATGGCAGCCCCTGAAACCCCACACTCCCTGGCAACTTCCAGAAAAGGAATTCTGGCGTTTTGAGTTATCAGTTTTAATATCTTTTCATCAAGCTCATCAATATCGGGTATATTTTCCAAATAATCTTTTGTTTCCATTCTATAATTTTTAATTTATCTTACAATTTAACAAAAAAAGCATAACATTTTCTATGATTTTTAAGCATGTTTGCCAAAAAACACACATTTCCTTACAAACAGAAATTTATTTAACAAATAGTATTAATTTTTTAAGATGATCAGGATTAAATATTATACGTTATTTTTTTAATATCCTCACCTGAAGGGCCTTGGAAAACTTTGAGTTCAAATTCTGGGATTACAGCCAGAACATGGTCAAAAATATCTGCTTGTATGCCTTCATAATTTGCCCATCGCTTATCTTTACTAAAAACATAAATTTCAATAGGCAGGCCTTTATCATTGGGTTGCAACTGCCGTACAAGGAAAGTCATGTCAAGGTTAATCATCGGGTGGTTTTGTAAATAAACCTCAAGGTATTTCCTGAATATTCCAACATTGGTTTGGCTGCGGCGGCTGATTTTATCTTCATCATGCAAATTCTTCCCCTTATTATAATCTTCTATTTCTTTTTGTTTGCTGATCACATAATCCCTGATCAGGTCAAACTTTTCAAATTTATGCAGAAGTTCTTGGTCACAAAATCTGATGGAAGACATATCGATGGAAACAGAACGTTTGATCCTCCTGCCCCCTGATTCTGACATTCCTTCCCAGTTGTTAAACGATTCTGAAACAAGGGCGTAGGTTGGAACCGTTGCAATAGTTTTATCCCAATTCTGGATTTTTACGGTATTAAGTGTAATATCGATAACTGTACCGTCGGCTTTCCTTGAAGGCATTTCAATCCAGTCGCCAATTTTTACCATTTCGTTTGCTGAAAGCTGAATGGAGGCTACAAAACCAAGGATTGTATCTTTAAATACCAGAATTAAAACGGCAGCCATAGCTCCTAATCCGGCCAGTAAAACAGTGGGGTCTTTGCCCAGGACAATTGAAACAATTAATATTCCAACCAAAAAAAACACAATTATCTTTACCAGCTGTACATACCCTTTTATCGACCTGTGATGTGCATAAGTTGTGGTATTATAAATATCATTTCCTGCATTCAGTAAAGCATTTAAAACATAAACAATAATTGCAGCGAGGTAAATTTTGGCTACTTTTAACAAAAGCCTGCCCAATACAAAATAGTAATCTTTTGAAAGTTCTTCAATTATATCAGGTGCAAGTTCACTTAAATTCTGATGAACCGGAGGCGAACTGAAATTACAGGTATAATAAAGTATCAGTGCCGGAACCAGGTGTGCCAGTCCCGAAAAGACTTTCCTTTTCACCAGGATATCATCCCAGGTAGTTTTTGTTTTACGGGCAATCCTGTAT
>JAFGGF010000326.1 GCA_016930735.1 Prolixibacteraceae bacterium | reverse complement strand
GTATTCTCCACTTTAAAGAGTTGCATATTGCAACTCTTTTTATTTCTGCCTGAATCCTCAAATAATAATTAAAAATTCCTTAATTTTAATTGTATTAAAATCAAACTATTAACCTAACTTTTAAAATCATGGAAGATACTTTTTATGCAATTGCTGCGGGATTTGTCCCATTTTACCTTATTCAGATTATTTCAATGTGGAGAATTTATCTTAAAGCAGGTAAACCAGGTTGGGCTTCTATTATTCCGATTTACAATATTATTGTCCTGCTCGAAATAATTAAAAAACCAGTCTGGTGGATCGTTCTGTTGATTATCCCGGTTGTAAACATCGTATTTTGGATATGGATTGTAAACCTGTTATCAAAAAGTTTCGGTAAAAATGAAGGATTTACCGTAGGGCTTTTATTTTTAAGTTTTATCTTTTACCCTTTACTCGGATTTGGTTCGCCAAAATACATTTATAATGAAGAGCCCAATAAATACGATGATATTTCCGAAAATATCAGAAGCAAAATAGTGATCTGGGCCTTGGCTCTTTCTTTTGCCTTTCCCCTTATGTACTTATTTTTTGTTCCGAATTATGGGATTTTAGGTTTAGAATCACATATCACATATGGCACTATAAATACAGTTTTATCTTCAATCCTGGGAGGACTGGTATTCTTTTTTGCTATTACTGTGGGTAATAAATACAGGAATGCTGCAATAATTTTATCAATGTGTTTAATTTTTGTTGAAAGGACAGCTTATTTTCTTTATCCTTATATTTCAAATCTATAAAAAGGGTAAAGAGTTACTGCAATATTGATCAATTAGTTATCCGACAAATTTTTATTTTATTTCAAATAAAAAGGAGTTACATTTTATAACTCCTTTTTAACATTTTATCTTAAAGGAAGATAATTTTTTATGTATCATTTACATTTAAAAATCTCTGTATTCCCCTTTCAGCAAACCATTTGCTTTATCTTCAGAAAACTGTGCCGAATTTATATCCCAGTGCAATGTTTCATCAGGAAATCGATTGGCAACAACACCCAAAAGTATCGATTCGGTCAAACGGGCTGAATATGAAAACGGAGCTGAACAGGTATCATTTCCGAGGCAGGTATCAACAAATTGTAAATAATGGTCGTTTGTTTCTATTTCAGGCAGATCAATTTTTTCAAATTTGCCATTTACAATAAGTTTTGGAAAATCCCAGTGCGGAAGAAGCAACCTGCCTTTTTCACCTACAAAAACAGCTCCCTGTCCGGGTAATTTTTCATTGTCGGGAAGAATCAGGTCTTCATGTTTTAAAGGGGCATTTGTACCATCGTACCAAATCCACTTTAAAGATTCAGTGGTGTATTTTGTTCCCGGAAATTCATACGAAACAATATTATGTTCCGGATGGCCGAATCCGGTTGGTTTCCTGCAACTGTTTTTAACTGTGTAGGGAACATCCAGTTCCAGCGAGGTATATGGTGTATCAAAAATATGTACTCCCATATCTCCCAGTGTCCCGCAACCAAAATCCAGTATTTTCCGCCAGTTGGCAGGATGATAAATATCTTTTTTATAAGGCCTTTCAGGAGCCGTCCCCAGCCAGAGATTCCAGTTGAGTGTTTCAGGCACTTTATCGCTACCTACAGGCGCCGGGCCATCGTAACCCCAGTTTTTATTCGACCAGGCATGTACGCAACTCACTTTGCCAATTATCCCTGATTGGATCAGGATTACAGCTTTTCTGTACTCATCGCTCGAATGGCACTGGATACCCATTTGAGTGATAAGGTTATTGTCTTTGGCAAGCTTCCTCATCGCTCTGGCTTCTGATACATAGTGAGTCAGCGGTTTCTGGCAATATACCGGTTTGCCAGAATACATAGCCATCAGTGATGCCGGAGCATGTGTATGATCGGGTGTGGAAACAATTACAGCATCAATGGAATCTCCGACCTGATCAAAAAGTTTCCTGTAATCCCTGAATAATTTTGCTTTTGGGTATAACTTTTTAGCTTCAGCCAGATTTTTGGAATCAACATCGCATAAAGCAGTTACTTCAACCATCGGGTGTGAAGCTATTGATTTAAGGTCATTGGCACCCATCCCGCCAACTCCTATGTGTGCAGTCCTCAGTTTTCCGTTTTTTACTACTGCCCAGACAGATGATGATAACATGGTTAATGAAGCAAGGGCAGTTGTGCTTTTTATAAAGTTCCTACGTTTCATATGGTTAGATTAATTTAATAAGAATTTATAATTAATATCAGATTCAGTTATTTCAGGTTCTTCTAAATTAATTCTTTTTATCAAAATATCCTGATTTATTTACCAATATGGTTTAATTGGTACTTATAAATAAAGAAAATTCGATTTTCATTATTTCACCCCTCTGTCAGTTATTTGACTGACATCTCCCCTGCAAATCAGGGGAGAGTATAAGGTACCCTCATGGTAAACTACGAGGAATTATTTGATTAAAATAATTCACCAACAGAAAAGAAAAAGAAGGAATTGGATTCATTTGCTGATTTTCATAAAAAAACCCGGCTCCTCGGAACCGGGCATAAAAGATATTATAAAATTTTTTGTCAACCACACTTCGAGGAGCCACAGTCTTTACATGTGAGGCACCCTTCCTGGTAAATTATATTTTCAGAGCCGCATTCACCACATTTTGCATCTTCGGCAATGGTGCCGTTTGGCACATATTTTTTCAAAGCGCGCGCCACACCCGCTTTCCACGAATTGATTGTATCATTATCGAGTTGAAGGCTTGTTACCAGCTCAACAACTTTGTGAATGGGCATTCCATGCCGAAGAACCCCTGAAATCAGTTTCGCATAATTCCAGAACACCGGATTGAATTTAAATGACAATCCTTCGATAGTGGTTTTATAACCTCTTTTATTAACATATTGAAAATCGTAGCGGGAGGTTTCGTCGTCTTCCCGGCTTTTGATTATTTTCCCTTTTGTTACAGAACGTGGAAGCAGGATGCCATCTTCATCATCAGACAAACCTGTGAAAATTTCATACGGTTTTTCACCGATCATACCAATAAATGCCACCCATTTTTCCTTGTTATTCTGGAACCTGACAACATCAGCTTCCAGTTCTTCAGGCCGCCTTGTCGGGAATGATTTGTGTTTTTTATCTTCCTTTTTATTCGAGATTAAAACTCCCGAACGCGATCCTTCACGGTAAACTGTAACCCCTTTACACCCGCTTTTCCATGCCTCAAAATACAGTTTGCCAACCAGCTCTTCTGAGGCATCCTCCGGTAAATTAATGGTTACACTGATAGAATGGTCAACCCATTTCTGGATGCGTCCCTGCATTTTTACTTTTGCCAACCAGTCGACATCATTTGAAGTAGCCTTATAATAAGGTGAATTTTTTACCAGCTGTTCAATTTCATCGTCGGAATAGTTTTTATGAATATCATGTCCGTTTATTTCCATCCAGTTTTTAAACTTGTGGTGGAAAACGGTGTATTCTTCCCAACTGTCGCCAACTTCATCCACAAAGTTAACCTTAACATCCTTGTCATTTGGATTTACTTTCCTGCGACGTTTGTAAACGGGCATAAATACCGGTTCGATTCCCGAAGTGGTCTGAGTCATTAAACTTGTAGTCCCGGTTGGGGCTATTGTTAACAATGCAATATTTCTCCTTCCGTACTCAACCATTTGTTCATATAATTGAGGGTCGGCATTTTTTATCCTGTTTATCAACGGATTATTTTTTTCCCGTTCTGCATCGTAAATTTTAAATTTGCCTCTTTCTTTTGCCAGGTGGACTGAAGATCTGTAAGCTTCAAGTGTTACTGTTTTATGTATTTCTTCCGAAAAATCCGTGGCATTATCAGTTCCGTAACACAGTCCGATAGCTGCAAGCATATCCCCTTCTGCAGTTATACCAATACCTGTCCGCCTGCCTTCTTTGGCCTTGGTATGTATATTATGCCATAAATTCCTTTCTGTATATTTTATTTCTTCATCTTCAGGGTCGTCATCTATTTTTTTAATGATAGAGTCAATTTTTTCCAGTTCAAGGTCGATAATATCATCCATAATCCTTTGGGCATAATGGATGTGCTCTCTGAAAAGGTTAAAATTAAACTTGGCTTCGGGAGTAAACGGATTTTCAACATATGAGTACAGGTTTATGGCCAGCAAACGGCAACTGTCGTAAGGGCATAATGGGATTTCACCGCAAGGGTTGGTTGAGACCGTCCTGTAACCCAGGTCAGCATAACAATCCGGGATCGATTCCTTTAAAATTGTATCCCAGAATAATATTCCCGGTTCGGCTGATTTCCAGGCATTATGGACAATTTTCTTCCATAATTCCACTGCATTGATTTCTTTTTTATATGAATACCTGTTTGAATTAACAGGGTATCCCTGTGTATAAAACCGGTTTTCTTCGACAGACTTCATAAATTCATCGTCGATTTTTACTGAAACATTGGCTCCGGTAACTTTGCCCTGTTCCATTTTAGCGTCGATAAACTGTTCTGAATCGGGGTGTTTAATCGAAACTGAAAGCATTAAAGCACCACGCCTGCCATCCTGTGCAACTTCGCGGGTTGAATTGGAATAGCGTTCCATAAAAGGTACTATCCCTGTAGATGTTAATGCCGAATTTTTTACCGGCGACCCTTTCGGCCTTATATGAGACAGGTCGTGTCCTACCCCGCCGCGCCTTTTCATTAACTGGACCTGTTCCTGGTCAATTTTCATTATACCCCCGTAAGAATCGGAATTGCCTTCGTTACCAACCACAAAACAGTTCGAAAGCGAGGCTATCTGGAATTGATTCCCGATGCCGGTCATCGGTCCGCCTTGTGGAACTATATATTTAAATCCTTTAAGTACTTTATAAATTTCTTCTTCTGTTAATGGATTTGGGTAACGTTTTTCAATTCTAGCCAATTCTTTCGCCAGCCTCCTGTGCATATCATCAGGTGTCAGCTCAAAAATATTCCCGAATGAATCTTTTAAGGCATATTTATTCACCCAAACACGGGCTGCAAGTTCATCACCTTTAAAATATTCAGTAGAGGCTTTAAAAGCATCATCCTGGGAATAGATTTTTTTGCCAACCTGGGCCTTAACTGTCACTTCGTTCGATGTCATACGAATTAATTACAATTGATAAAACTTTATATAATTGATTTTCTGAATTTCACGTTTTTTTCATTTCCCTAAAACGTCCATTGCAATATAAAACACAAAACAAATATTCAGAAGACTTTTCACTAAAAAGAAATTAAAAGTTATCAACTTTAAAGTGTTATATGACTATTAATCAACGCTTTAAATATTTAAAAACTGTGAAAAGTTTACAAAAACTGTTAATTAAGCACTTACTTTTTTGAAGATTCGGATAAAAAATTCAGTTATTATTTAAGGGTTAAAACATCGGAATTTTTTTGGTTAATAACTCATGTTTTTGTTGCAAAAAAAATTATAATTCAAAGGTCCTGTTTAATATAATTTTTGCAGCTCCCTTGTTTTGCTCAACATAATTTTTTGCCAAAACCGACACTCTATGCAGCCTCTCGGAATCGGCCAAAAAACCATTCAAATTTTGTTCCAAATCTTCATAGCTTTGTATAGGGAAAGCAACATTTAATCCGACGAGGTCATTTGCCTCCTTAAATTTTTTATAATTGGGTCCAAACAGAACAGGCATCCCAAAAGTAGCAGCTTCCAGAATGTTATGAATACCAACGCCAAATCCCCCTCCGATATAAGCAATTTCACTATATTTATAAAGCGACGAAAGTAACCCAACAGAATCAATTATAATTACATCGTAAACAGACGGATCGCTTCCATTCAGATTTGAAAATAACTCAACCTGTTTATTAACAGCACTTATAACACGACTGACATTGGTAGCTGATACCTCGTGCGGCGCGATGATAAATTTTACACCTTCCGACTGATTTATATACCTGATCAAAATTTCCTCATCGGGTGGCCAAGAACTACCAACCACTATTAAAGGTTTATTATCCTTAAACTTTTCAATAAGCGGAATTTGCTTTGCTTTTAATGCAATTTCGGCCACCCTGTCGAAACGCGTATCGCCGGAAACAGTAAAATTAGTGTACCCTGTTTCGGACAATAACTTTCCTGAGTCTTCATTCTGTATAAAAAAGTGCTCAATTTTTGAAAGGGCCTGCTGATACCACCTTCCGATAAAATTTTTTTTGAAAAACCACTGTTCAGGGCGAAAAATTGCGGAAATAATATATACCGGAATATTCCTTCTTTTCGCTTCAGTTAAATAATTGAACCAGAATTCATATTTAATAAAGAATACTTTCTTTGGATGAATAATATTATAAAACGATTTTACATTCCAGGAAGTATCCAATGGCAGGTAGCATATAACATCGGCACCTTCGTAATTTTTCCTGATTTCATACCCGGACGGAGAAAAAAAAGTCAGCAGGATTTTGTAATCAGGATAACCGGACCTAACTTTTTCAATAACAGGCCTCCCCTGTTCAAACTCGCCAAGTGATGCACAATGGAACCAAATGTATTCTGTTCCTGATCCAACCTTTTTAATCAGCTCTTTTTTCCAGTTTTTTCTTCCTTTTACAAACAGCTTTGCTTTTTCGTTAAAAAGAGATCCCAGCCGGATTAAAAATCCATATATAAAAATAGAAGCATTATATAAAATCCTGATTACCACTTCAAATCCAAATTTTAGTAAAACCTCTTTTCCAATAAATATTCATAAATTGAAATACTCATCAGAAAAAGAAGGAAAAAACCGGCCATATTTTCAAACGGAACCCCAAAAAGATTAATTCCTGTAATATACTTACTGTTGTAGGTTATAACTGGCAAACGGGTAGCCAGAATGTTCAATATAAAAAACGGCACCAGTTCAAGTAAAAACGAAATATAAAAATCCTGATAATGTTTTTTAAACTTCCCCCTGAAAATCACATATCCGAAATACACTGTTAAAAACATAAAGATGACAAAAGTATAAGTCAGGATTCGGTAAAAATAAGCCATAGCTGCAAAAACAGCCAATAATACCAGGCTCAGGAACACAAAATAATTTGCATTTATTTTGAAAGGACTGAAGATGCTTACTATCCTGTAAATCAGGAAACCAGTAAAAAGCATTACAATATAATACAACCATGTTTCAACAGGGAGCGACATATAATATTTGCCAACAAGGTGATTTAACTTATATTGCCAGACTTCAAATTCAACAAACCTGATCTCAAACATAATAAATAAAGCCCCGGAAATAATTAATGCGGGAAAGAAGTATTTTACCTGACCTCTTATATTCAATTCTTTCTTTAAGCTGAAAATCAGTACCACAATAAATAGCAGCACGAGTGATATTATATAAACCAGTTTCCCTGTTTCCATATTTTATTTTGTTGTTCAAAAGTAATTTTTACTCTTTCCAAAAAAAACTGTTTTTAAGTATTTCAACAAATAAAATATACTGAATATTGTATTCTTAATACCAAATTAGTTAATTTCAACCGGTTAAATTAAAAACAGGATTAATTTCTGCTGATAATAAACTGACTAACTAAATCATATGGCTTCGATTAAAAATTTCGATTGGAAAAAGTGTTTTATTACCCTCCTAAGAGTCACAATTGGCTGGCATTTTCTTTATGAAGGCTTATCAAAAATTCTGGCTGAAAACTGGACTGCCGGTGGATACCTGTCAAATGCCACAGGACCCTTTTCCGGTATTTATCATTGGCTTGGCGCTTCAGTAGGAATGATGAATGTAATAGATCCGGTAAATATGTATGGATTATTACTGATCGGGCTTGCACTGTTTTTAGGTATCGCGATACGTTATGCAATCGGAGGAGGTATTGTTTTGTTAATAATGTACTACTTTGCATATCCGCCATTTGGAGGTACCATTGCGGGTTCGACCGAGGGGAGCCTTTATATTGTAAACCGCCAGTTTATTGAAGCTACAGCTCTTTTGATCCTTCTGTTCATCAAAGAAAAAGGGTATGGTATTTTTGTTTTGAAATCACTCATTTCTAAAAAGAAAGCAGCTAAGGAAGGGACCTCAACAACATCAGAATCCAGACGTGAGGCTTTAAAAAACCTAGCAACCATTCCTGCGCTGGGAGTTTTGGGTTTTGGAGCATTGTCTGAATATAATAAATATGGGTATGATACACTCTCAGGGGCAACTATTCAGGTTGGTGGTGCCGACATTAGCGAACTAAAAGGCACACTCCCAAAGGGAAAATTAGGCGACCATGAAATCAGCCGTTTGGTTTTAGGCGGAAACCTGATTGGTGGTTGGGCACATTCACGCGACCTGATGTATGTTCCTTCCCTGTTCAGGGCTTACAATACCGAAAAAAAGATTTTTGAAACTCTCATGCTGGCTGAAAAAGCCGGAGTGAATACTATTAATATAGGTTTCCCTACCAATGAGACAATGCAGAAATACAAAAAAATAACGGGAAGTAAAATTAAAGTTATTTCGCAGGTTGCCCCTGAAATGGAGAAAAACGATTACTTTATCAACATTGATAAAGCCATTGATATGGGAGTTGACATAGTCCAGGTTCAGGGGAACTGGTGCGATTGGCTGGTGCGTGATAACCGGTTGGATGTAATCGAAAAAATGTTAGACAGGATTCGCAGCCAGGGGTATGTTGCAGGACTTGCTTCTCATACTGTCGATGCACTGATTGCCTGTGAAGAACAGGGAATTATTCCTGACTACTACATGAAAACCATGCACCACGACCAGTATTGGTCGGCACACCCAAAAGAAAACCGGGTGCCTTTTGAGGTTGATGGCACAAAATACCTCGACCATAACAAATTCCACGACAACCTTTTCTGCCTGTTCCCTGATAAAACCATTGAGTTTGTTGAACGGGCTCAGGTTCCTGTGATGGGATTCAAAGTACTGGCCGCAGGAGCTATTAAACCCGAAGACGGATTTAACTGGGCTTTTAAAAACGGTGCCGATTTTATTTGTGTGGGAATGTTTGACTTTCAGGTTGTTAACGATGTTAATATTACTATTGATGTGCTGAACAACCTGCAGGGAAGGAACCGGAAATGGTTCGCCTGATTTTACTGAAAGACTTTTCTTACTATAAAATAACTAACCTATGAAACGTAAAAATACTGTTGTGTTTTTATTTATTGGCATGTTTCTTTTTGTTTTATCATGCCGAAATCAAAAACCAGAAACATCGGATAATATTTTAAACTCATCACTCTTTACCTATCAGGATATTGAACCCCGATGGAGTAGCTTCGAAAATCCGACTTCGGGGAAAGGAATGGGGGGAAGTGAAAACAAGGGGGCAAAAGGGCATCCGTATGACCTGATAAAAGCCGGCGAGGCAAAAACGCTGATGGATATCTCCGGTTCCGGAATAATAACACGGATGTGGATAACCATTCAGGATAGATCGCCACAGATGTTGCGTTCGCTGATATTTGAAATCTTCTGGGATGGAAGTGAAAAACCTGCTGTTTCTGCGCCTTTTGGCGATTTTTTTGGAAATGGCTTAGGAAGGTTGGTGCCCATGCAAAACGAATTGTTTGCCAATCCCGAAGGACGTTCATTTAATTGTTTTATTCCCATGCCTTTTAAAACCGGAGCTAAAGTTGTAATTACCAACGAAGGAAATAATGATCTGGATATGATCTTTTACGACATCGATTTTGTAAAAACTACCGGATGGAATGAAAACAACCTTTATTTCCACTGTTATTGGAACAGAGACACTGCAACAACTCCCGGAGTTGACTATACAATCCTTCCTGAAATCCATGGCAAAGGCCGTTTTTTAGGAGTAAACTTTGGAGTTATTGCAAATCCTCAATACCGTGGATCATGGTGGGGCGAAGGTGAAGTTAAAATGTACATTGACGGAGATAACAATTTACCGACACTGGTTGGAACAGGTACAGAAGATTACATAGGAACTGCCTGGGGACAGGGGCAGTATATCAATCGTTTTACAGGATGTCCGGTTGCCGATACGCAAAATGACCGGTGGACTTTTTACCGCTACCATATTCCTGATCCAATCTTCTTTAAAACCGATATTAAGGTAAATATACAGGCCATGGGAGGAAATCAGAAAGAAGTAGTAATCGATATGCTAGAAAAAGGTATTCCTTTAATACCGGTTTCTGTTCAGGGAGGGCAAACTTTTATAGGGCTTATGGATTCAGTTCCCCCGGTTAATCTGAAAACTGCTGAACTGATCTCAGGCTGGACCAACTTTTACCGGACCGATGACTGGTCATCAACTGCATATTTTTATCTCGATAAACCAACAAATAATTTACCCGATTTACCAGGCACTGAATTACGTGGTTATAAACTATAAATCCCAAATCAAATAATTATGAAAAAGATTTCAAGACGCAGCATTTTAAAAACAACAGGCCTGGCAGCAGGCGCAACTACATTAGGTCTTTCAGCATTCTCAAAAGACAGGGAGATAATTCAAAACACAGAAAAAAAACTCAAGATCGTTATTATTGGAGCACATCCCGATGATCCTGAAACAAATTGTGGCGGGCTTATTTCGTTGTTCACAAATAAAGGGCATGAAGCAGTAGTTGCATACCTGACGAGAGGCGAAGCAGGAATTCCCGGGAAATCACATGAAGAGGCATCAGAAATCAGGACAAAGGAGGCTATTGAAGCATGCAAAATTATGAAAGCAAAGCCGGTTTTTCTTGGACAGATTGATGGAAGTTGTGAGATTATAAAAGATAGCTATTCGCTTACACGTAACCTTTTTGAAGAAGAAAAACCGGACATAGTAATTACACACTGGCCAATTGATACTCACCGGGATCATCGGATTTGTTCGCTGCTTGTATACGATGCATGGTTAAGGATGGATAAGAAATTTGAATTGTATTATTCTGAATCTATGACAGGTGAGCAGTCGCAAGGATTTTATCCAGATACTTATGTTGATATTACTTCTGTAATTGAGCAAAAACACGAGGCATGTTTTTGCCACGTCAGCCAGGAAGTAAAAAGTTTTTACAAAACAAGCCATGAGCGTATGGAAATCTTCCGGGGGATGGAATGTAACTGTAAGTATGCCGAGGCATTTGTAAAACATCCTCAAAATCCAAATTTTGTTGAGCTGAATAGTATAATAAAAGCTGTTCAATCATAAGAGTAATATTATAAAAGACCTGTTTAAAATGATTTATAATTTGTTTTAAAATAAAAGCAGGTTCAAACTTAAAAATACGAACCATGAAACTTAAAGTTATTTTCTTTGGTGTTTTGGTTTTTCTAACTTCCTGTCAGAATCAGACACTCAATCAGCATAAAGAAAGGGATTTTAATACTATTTATGAAGGTGAATTCCTTAACCGTCTTGCTTTCCCAATTGGCGGAATAGGTGCCGGAATGTTTTGCCTTGAAGGCTCCGGGGGTATTTCGCATGTTTCGGTTCGAAACCAACCCGACATTTTTAATGAACCTTTTTTAATGGCAGCAATTTCTGTAAAAGGTTTGGAAAACGGAGCAAAAGTACTGGAAGGTCCGGTTCCCGACTGGAAGATATTTGGCAATCCGGGCACCGGAAACGGAGCCGGCGAAACCTCATACGGATTTCCCCGTTTTGAAAAGGCTTCATTTGAAACCCGCTTCCCCTTTGGAATAGTAAAACTTCAAGACAATGATATTCCTCTGGATGTTTCAATAACCGGATGGAGCCCATTTATTCCAGCCGACGAAGATAATTCAAGCCTGCCGGTGGGAGCCCTGGAATATTCATTTAAAAATACAGGAAATCATGAAATGGAAGCCTGTTTCTCTTATCATGCCGAAAACCTGATGCGTGTTGAGAATCCAAGTGAATGGGGTGGAATTTATGAAAAAGCGCATTCAATAAAAGGAATTCAAAATGGTTTTCAGCTTCATCAAAACAGTTTGCCTGAAAAACCACATTATCAGGGCGATTTTGCCATTTATACAAACGATTCAAAAACTGTAACTGATTTGTGTTGGTTCCGTGGGGGCTGGTTCGATTCCCGAACTGTTTTATGGAAAGACATAACCGATTTTACCTTTTCTGAAGATACAACCACACAGAATTCACCGGGGGCATCACTATATGTACCCTTTGTTTTAAAACCAGGCGAAGAAAAAACCATCCGGTTAATGATGAGCTGGTATGCTCCGCATTCTTTGCTACGTCAGGGATTGGGACCTGTTTCTGAGGATCAGCTCAATTCCGACCTTGCCAAATGCGATCCCTCTACCGGGTGTTGCGATTTAAGCAGTATATATTATGAGCCCTGGTATTCTTCACAGTTCAATAATATAGGAGATGTTGTTTCTTACTGGTT
>JAFGGF010000325.1 GCA_016930735.1 Prolixibacteraceae bacterium | reverse complement strand
ACCTGATAATTCAGCCAGCTCCAAATCCTGACAAAACTTTCAGGATTAAACTTTTTGACAACTTCGCTGAAACCGGGGAAAAAATAAACCGGGAAGAAATAATGATAAATGAAAAACAGGCTGAAGTTATCGGGACCATACTAAAAACCAGCAGGTACTCCAGATATTTTGATGTTCCCGAATTAAACAATATTCAGGAATTTATAAAACCCCCCAGGTTTAAACATCCGTTCTATGGAAAACCAACAACAACCGTTTATCCAAGAGATTATGTCGAGCTTGATAATTTTAATGAAATTTCGAAGGAATTACTTCAAGCCTCGAAATACAGAGAAAGGAAGGACACCATTTCCCTGAAACTTATCAATTTCGACACCAACGATTTTTTTGATTCCGAACCATTTATGCTTCTTGACGGGATCCCGATTTTCGATACAAAATTATTAATCAGCAAAAATTCAGAAAGTATTGACAGGATTGATGTCCTTGCTGAAGAAAGATGTTTCGGAGATATGAATTTCGACGGTGTACTGGCAGTTTATTCATATGACAATAAATTAAACTGGCTAAACAAAGTGCCAAATTTATTCCGGTTTAATTCACAGACTGTACAATTCCCGATTGTAAAACAAAACCATAACTACGAAATTAATAAAGAGCCAAATATCCCTGACCTGAGAAAAGTAATTTGCTGGCAACGTTTAAATGGACCTGATTATGATACAAACAGGCAGGTTAATTTCAGATTGCCCGATATAAAAGGCAATTATTTAATTACAATTACAACCATTACCAAAACCGGCAATGTTATCACAGATACAAAAGAAATAGAAGTGAGATAGTCAATGAAAAAACGTATTATATACATCCTGTTTATCATTCTTCCGTTTATATTAAACGGGCAGGGAACCGGCAAACCCTGGCAAATGATTTCATCTGCTTCGAACAGCTTTAAAGGGAAACTTTCAGGAAAAACATACACCATTCCATACACGCCGAATGGAAGCCATTTTTATCATTCTGATTTTGTACCTGCAGAAATAACCCTTGAGGACGGGGAAGTTTTTGAAAATATTATGGTCAGGTATAATTCATACCTCGATGAACTGGTTTGTTTTAACCGCAATTTAAATTCACTTTTTACAATCGATAAATTCATTGTAAGAGAATTTGAAGTTAAATCGCCTTATTTTGGTGTACAACGTTTTATAAAGCTTGAATCAGAGAATTTCCGTAACAATGAAAGATACTTTCATGTTCTTTATAATGGTACTTTTATTTTACTGGCTTATTATAAAACTGAAAATAAAAAAACCGGCCTGTATGTTGACAAAACAGGCACTATGAAAGACTCCGAACTGGTCTTAAAGGAGACTTATTATATTCTGGATAAAGATTCTGTTTTATCCAGATTTTTACCAAAACGAAAATCATTTACAGAACTTTTCCCCGAAAACAAAAAGCAGGTAAAACAAATTTTACGAAAAATCAAAATCTATAAATACAATGCTGCTGACCTGGTTAAAGCCTTTTCAGCACTTGAAGAAGCAGGTATAATTCAATAATTTTATACTTAAACGCAACCCCTGTTCTTTCCCTTCCATCTATGATTGAAACCTGTTAATATTAACAAGCCTTGAAATCAAAATCCGGAATTTGATTCAGTCATTTTAATAACAGGGAGAACTAAATATTGCTAATAAAATTATTAAACTATGAAAAAGATTTGCATGCTAATACTTGCATTGATTATTACATTTTCAGTATCGGCACAAACCAAACGTGGAAAAATATTTCTGAAAAACGGATCGATTATTAAAGGAAGAATCACTCAATCTGAATTACCTGAAACCATTCATCTTAAATCATCAGGAAATATCTGGGTTTTTAACATGGATGAAATTGAAAAGATTGATTATACAGCAGAAAAACCGGAACCCTTAAAAAACTCAGGTTCCTCATTTTCAAATCATACCCAAATCGGTGTTATGATCGGGAACAGTGAAAACAGCCAGAATGCCCCATTTTTATTGCATTCCACACTGAATTATAAGGTTGACAATAAAACAACTGTTGGAATCGGAACCGGAGTGGAATTCCTGAAAGAGACCCATCTGCCGCTTTATACCAATATAGAATATCGTTTTCGTGACACCTGGTTCAGCCCGTATGTATTTTTAAAAGCCGGATATTGTTTTCCAATGGAAGATTCACGAACCGTTTATTACGATGTAATTCCTGATTACTATTATTCCATGTCGTCGATCTGGCCCGGATACTGGTACACAAACAATGAACTGAAAGCAAAAGGAGGTGTCCTGCTGAATCCGGGATTTGGGATTGTAAACATGTTTTCATACAATTTCGGGATGAGTTTTTCGCTCGGCTACAGGTTTACACGCCTGCATTACAAGGGTGAAAACGACTATCAGCTGGATGTCGATTTTAACCGGCTTTCGTTAACGATTGGTATTCTTTTTAACTAAAAAACTACTGGCTATGAAAAACTATAAATATATTTTCACATTTATTATTTTACTTTTTGGATGGACCTCATGTATGGATCAATACACTGAAGTATTTACAGCTTATTCACCGGTTTACATGAGTTATGCAGACCTGCGCTCAGCAGTAAAAGAAACAGCTTCACGTGATCTTGTCAACACAGGGAAGATCTATTTTAAAGATGATTACATTTTTATCAATGAAAGATTTGAAGGAGTTCACATTATTGACAACAGTACTCCTTCAAATCCTGTAAAAGTGGGATTTATCGAAATCCCCGGAAATGTTGACATAGCAATAAAAAACAATATCCTTTATGCCGACAGTTATGTTGACCTTGTTGCCATCGACATTTCAGATGTTAATAATATTGAGGAAGTTGACCGGGAAGAAGATGTATTTCCTTATACAGTACCACCAACTGAAAACGATGATTACCGGATAGCCGAAGTAGATGAAGAAAAAGGAGTTGTTACCGCCTGGGAAATAAAAAAGGTCAGGCAGGATATGGAATACCACTATTACCCTGTTTACTGGGGAGCTAAATATGAAGTTGATATGATGAATTATGCCACTGATGCTGCCGGAGCTGTCCCGCAGGGTACAACATTTGGAATAGGCGGTTCTATGGCTCGTTTCGGACTTTATGACGATTATTTATATGTCGTGGATCAAAGTACCCTTTACATATTTGATATTAAAACAGATAACAATCCGAAAGACATTGGAAAACAAAATGTAGGCTGGAACATTGAAACCATGTTTATTTACGACAACCACATGTTTTTCGGGACTTCAAGCGGGATGATCGTATTTTCACTTGAAGTACCTACTTATCCGAACTACATCGGGCAATTCTGGCATGTAACCAGTTGCGATCCGGTGGTTGTAAGTGATGGTTATGCTTATGTAACATTAAGAGGCGGAAACACATGCGGAGGATCAGTGAACAGGCTAGATGTACTGCAATTATCGGATAATTACAGCGATAACAAATTGCTGGCATCCTACCCGATGGTAGGTCCATACGGACTTGGAATCGATGATCAGACACTGTTTGTATGCGATGGCGAAGCAGGACTAAAGGTTTACGATGCAACCGACAAATTAAACATCGACGATCATTTGCTTTCATCATTCCCCGGAATTAATGCCTATGATGTAATCCCGGTTAACGGTAACTTATTTATGATCGGAGAAGATGGCTTTTACCAGTACGATTATTCCGACCTGCAAAATATTACACTGTTAAGTTTTATACAAGTTGAAAATAACGAATAACTGCTCTGACAATGGATAATGGCTTATTCATGTGGAGAAAGGGGTTGGGCTTTTAGCCTGCCCCTTTTTATAATTCAAATAATAATCAATATATTGT
>JAFGGF010000324.1 GCA_016930735.1 Prolixibacteraceae bacterium | reverse complement strand
GATTTATTTCTGGCCAGCTATGATATAGTGGGTTCAATCGCTCATATCAAAATGCTTGAAACTATTGGTCTTCTTACTAAAGATGAATTGGTTTTGCTGGAAAAAGAATTAAAGAATCTCTATCAAAAAGCAGTTAAAGGGGAAATAAAAATTGATGAGGGTGTTGAAGATATTCATTCGCAAATTGAATTTTTATTAACCGGTAAGTTGGGTGATATTGGCAAAAAAATCCATAGCGGGAGGTCAAGAAATGACCAGGTCTTGCTTGACCTTAAATTATTTACCAGAGATGCTTTAAAAAATGTCGTTGAAAATTGCCATGAATTAATCGATACTTTAATAATTAAAAGCAGGAAGTTTGAAAAAATTTTAATGCCTGGTTATACCCATCTTCAGGTAGCAATGCCATCATCTTTTGGCCTTTGGTTTGGGGCATTTGCAGAGAGTCTTGTTGATGACCTGCTTCTGTTGCAAACGGCCTATAAAATTTCAAATCAGAATCCTTTGGGATCTGCTGCAGGCTATGGTTCTTCTTTCCCTTTAAACCGTCAACTGACTACTGATTTGCTGGGATTTGATTCATTAAATTATAATGTGGTTTATGCCCAGATGGGAAGGGGTAAAACTGAAAAAATTGTTTTATTCGCACTGGCAAATATTGCATCAACTATTTCGAAACTGGCATTTGATGTTTGCCTTTTTATGAGCCAGAATTTTAATTTTATTACATTACCTGCTGAATTTACTACCGGATCGAGTATCATGCCCCATAAAAAAAATCCCGATGTTTTCGAATTGGTCAGGGCACGTTGCAATAAGTTACAGGGTTTGCCACAACAGGTTTCTTTAATTACCAATAATTTACCAAGTGGTTATTTCCGCGACCTTCAGATTGTAAAAGAAATTTATTTGCCTGCATTTGCAGAGTTAAATGATTGTTTGCATGTCGTATCATTTGCGCTTGATAAAATATCAGTTAATGATAAAATTCTGGATGATCCTGTTTATGAATCAATTTTCAGTGTTGAGGAAGTAAATAAGCTGGTTATGGATGGGATCCCGTTCAGGGACGCTTACAGGAAAGTTGGGGAAATGATAGAAAAAGGAGATTTTATTCCAGAAAAATCTATTCATCATACTCATGAAGGAAGTATTGGTAATCTTTGTTTGGATAAAATTGCTGAAAAGAAAAACAGAATTCTGAGTGGATTTAATTTTGAAAAAGTTGAAAAAGCAATGAAAAAACTTACTTCAAGTTAAAATTTATTATGGCTAAAAGCCTTTAAATAAATTGGTTTAACTATAGCTTTGAAATCTATCCCAAAGAACAACTGAAAGGTTAATTCTATGTTATTAAGCATGATATTTGTCAGAAAAAATTGGCGTTTTTAAGCTTTTTGATTAATTTTGATTTCACTTCGTAAGTAATTTTTGGTTTTTACTTTCAATTTTTCAAAAAGTGGACATAAGCACCCTGTTTTTAACCGGAAGGGTGAACTTTGCGAGTAAAATTGATTGGAACATAAAAGGAAAAAGATAGAAAAATGATGGAGAGGACATTACCACAGGCTCAGGGGCTGTATAACCCTGAAAATGAACATGATAATTGTGGAATTGGATTTGTGGCGCACATCAAAGGGGTTCCATCTCATGATATAATAAAACGCGGTCTTGATGTATTGCTTAACATGGACCACAGGGGCGCTACCAGTGCTGATAATAAAACCGGTGATGGTGCCGGAATTTTAATGCAGATTCCCCATGATTTTATTACCGATGTATTAAATATTAAAGTAGGCGAAAAAGGGCAATATGGTACCGGTTTGGTGTTTTTGCCAAAAGATGAAAGCGAAGCTGATATTTGCATTGATGTGCTTTCAGAAAAAATCAATGAAGAAGGCCTTTCGCTGGTTGGGTTTCGCGATGTACCGGTAAACAGTTCTGCACCCGGTGATATTGCCAAAACTACAGAACCTAAAATAAAACAGGTATTTGTGAAGGCTAATCTTGAACAGGATGCCCTCGAACGTAAATTGTATATTGTCAGGAAACTTACTGAAAAAGCAATAAGAGATTCAAACCTGAAATATAAAAGGAGTTTCTACCAACCAAGCTTTTCTTCCAAGGTGCTTATATATAAGGGGATGCTTACACCTGGTCAGCTTAGAGATTACTTCCCCGAACTTCAGGACGAAAGGTTAAAGAGTGCAATTGCTTTGGTACATTCTAGGTTCAGTACCAATACCTTCCCTACCTGGGATCTTGCACAACCATTCAGGATTGTTGCACATAACGGTGAAATCAATACCATCAGGGGTAACAGGCTGTGGATGCAGGCAAGGGAAGCATTAATGAAATCGGAGTTTTTTGGTGATGACCTGAAAAAAATACTTCCGGTAGTTGAGCCTGAAAAATCTGATTCTGCTTCATTTGACAATGTACTTGAATTTTTACATTTAACAGGGCGTTCATTGCCGCATTCGTTGTGCATGATGATACCCGAATCGTTTAATGATAAAAATCCGATACCTGACAGTTTGAAAGCATTTTACGAATACCATTCTACAATAATGGAACCTTGGGACGGACCAGCTTCCATGGTTTTTTCCGATGGAAGGTATATTGGTGGAACACTCGACAGAAACGGATTGCGTCCTTCAAGGTATGTGATTACCAAAAATAACCTGATTGTAATGGGTTCGGAAGTTGGTGTGCAAACTTTCCGTGCCGATGAAATTAAAGAAAAAGGAAGGCTGCGTCCGGGGAAAATATTACTGGTTGATACTCAACTTGGGATAATTATCCCCGATAAGGAAGTAAAAGATCAACTAAGCAAACGTAATCCATACCAGATGTGGTTAAATGAAAACCGCATGTTATTGGATGATATTGCAGTTAAACAAAGGGTTCCTTCAGCGATGGAGGATTTTGATATTTATTCAAAAGTTTTTGGTTATTCAAAAGAAGACCTGGATATGCTCATTAAACCTATGAGCGAAAATGCTGCTGAACCTACCAGCTCAATGGGAAACGATGTGCCACCAGCAGTTTTTTCTGATAAACCGAAACGCTTTTTTGAGTATTTCAAACAAATATTCGCTCAGGTAACCAATCCTCCGATTGACCCGATCCGGGAAGGCCTGGTAATGGCTTTAACAAATTATATTGGTTCTTTACATTCAAATATACTTATTGAATCGCCAGACCATTGTAAACTGATAAAATTTTTAGGACCTATAGTAACCAATACTGATCTCGGTAAAATCAAGGATCTGAAAGACGAAATGTTCAGCCATGAAACTGTTCCGATGGTATTCCCGGTTGATGAAGGTTTTGAAGGATTTGAGAAAGCTTTTTATAATATGTTGTCTTTAGCTGAAAAAGCTGTCGATGATAAAAAAAACTATATAATCCTTACCGATCGGAAGATTTCTGATAAATACGCGCCGATTCCTTCACTGTTGGCTGTTGCTGCAGTTCATCATCATTTAATGAAGAATAAAAAACGTATGCAGGTTGGGTTGATTATTGAAACTGCTGAAGCAAGAGAGATCAACCATTTTGCATTGCTTCTTGGTTATGGGGCCAGTGTAATTAACCCATATCTGGCATTTGCAGCCATCGACCATTTAGTTAAGGAAGGAAATATTAAACTCGAATATAAAGAAGCCAGGAAGAATTATATTAAAGCAATTGATAAGGGGCTTCTTAAAGTATTATCAAAAATGGGAATCTCAACTTTGAGGAGTTATCATGGAGCCCAGATTTTTGAAGCAATTGGCATAAGCAACGAAATTGTAGATAAGTATTTTACAGGAACTGCTTCCAAAATCAGTGGAGTGGGGATGAGAGAAATATATGAAGAAGCTGTTTTATTTCATAATGAAGCATACAAGGCTGATAATACACCAGAACCGTTCCGTGCTGAAAGTAATGGTGTTTATCATTGGAGAAAATATGGTGAGCATCATGCATGGAACCCTGAAACCATCGGGCTGCTGCAATGGTCAACCCGGACAAACGACTATTCGAAATTTAAGGAATTCACTTCACTTGTTGATAAACAAAATGCAAAACCAACCTTCATCAGAAGTTGTTTTAATTTGAAGAAAAATCCAATACCAATCGATGAAGTTGAACCGGTGGAGGATATTATGAAACGTTTTGTCACAGGTGCAATGTCTTATGGGTCAATTAGTAAGGAGGCACACGAAGCATTGGCAATTACCATGAATACGATTGGTGGGCGAAGCAATACCGGTGAAGGTGGCGAAGATCCTTCAAGATTTGGTACAATTAAAAACAGCAAAATTAAGCAGGTGGCATCGGGGAGGTTTGGTGTAACAAATAATTACCTTACAAACGCCGATGAACTTCAGATAAAAATTGCACAGGGTGCGAAACCCGGAGAAGGAGGTCAGTTGCCTGGATTTAAAGTGAATAAGATTATTGCAAAAACCCGTAATTCAACACCGGGAATTACACTGATTTCACCTCCCCCTCATCACGATATTTATTCTATTGAAGACCTTGCCCAATTGATTTATGATTTGAAAATTGTAAATCCGAAAGCAAAAGTTTCAGTAAAACTTGTTTCGGAAGATGGCGTAGGGACTATTGCTGCGGGCGTGGCAAAAGCATTTTCCGATATCATTATCATTGCAGGAACCGATGGGGGTACCGGAGCCAGCCCGGCAAGTTCAATTAAACACGCCGGATTACCTGTTGAGCTTGGTATTGCCGAAACTCAACAAACTTTGGTATTAAATAACCTTCGGGGCAGGGTTAAACTTCAGGTTGACGGGCAATTAAAAACCGGTCGTGATGTTGTTACTCTTGCATGCCTTGGTGGTGAAGAATTTGGTTTCTCTACCTCAGCATTAATTGTTCTTGGTTGTATAATGATGAGAAAATGCCATTTGAATACTTGTCCGGCAGGAATTGCTACGCAGGATAAAAAACTCAGGAAGCGTTTTATTGGGAAAGCAGAATATACTATTAACTTTTTCCGTTTTCTGGGACGGGAAGTAAGGGAATATCTTGCTGAAATGGGTTTCAGAAAATTTGAAGATATTGTAGGGCGTACCGATCTTTTGGAAGTAAATCCAGAAGTTTGGAACTGGAAAATGAAAAATGTGGACTTTTCGAGGGTATTATATATACCCAAAGAGGCAAAAGAATTTGATATCCGCAATACTCACCCGAATTTCAGGGATATTTCAGGGCACATGGACCATGGATTAATCAGAGACGCAAAAAAGGCAATTAAGGGTGCTGAAAAAGTCTGGATTTCAAGAAATATCATTAATACCGATCGGACTATCGGAGCCATGATCTCAGGAGAGATTTCCAGAAAATATGCAGAAGAAGGACTTCCCGATGATACAATTAACTGTACATTTTACGGGACTGCAGGACAAAGCTTTGCAGCGTTTTTAAGCAAAGGTATTACTTTCCGTCTCGAAGGCGATTCGAACGATTATATAGGCAAAGGGCTTTCCGGTGGTAAAGTAGTTGTAGTTCCTCCGCAGGGATCAACCTTTAAGCCTGAAGAAAATATTATAATAGGAAATACCTCATTTTATGGAGCTACTAGTGGTGAGGCATATATTCATGGAGTTGCAGGCGAACGTTTTTGTGTAAGGAATTCTGGCGTTAAAGCGGTTATTGAAGGTACCGGCGACCATTGTTGCGAATATATGACAGGTGGGCGTGTGGTAGTTCTTGGAAAGACCGGACGTAATTTTGCAGCCGGGATGAGTGGTGGAATTGCTTATGTGCTGGATGTTACAGGCAATTTCGATTATTATTGCAACCGTGGGCTTGTCGATCTGGTTCCGGTTGAAGATAAAGCAGATATCAAAGAGCTGCAAACAATGATAAACAATCACCTTTTATATACTCAGAGTTCGCTTGCTGCCAAAATTCTTACAAACTGGGAAGAATATCTTCCGAATTTTATTAAAGTTATTCCTTATGAATACAAAAAAGTTCTGGAGGAATTGAAGTTGAAAGAGTTACAGAAAAAATTACAATTAACAGAAGACGATCCGGCTCGTCACGAATAAGGATTAAGTTT
>JAFGGF010000323.1 GCA_016930735.1 Prolixibacteraceae bacterium | reverse complement strand
TTTCCTCTAATTGTTTTACGGTTACATAAGCTTTCCTCTCTCTGTTAAAATTCCATCGGAACAACCTGTTTTCCATATAAATTTTTAATACACCATCTTTCACTTCCGTAACAATATCATCAATAATATCATCATCGGCAATTACAGTTAACTTTTCTTCATCGCCCATTGTAAGGTAGAGGTCGATTCCAGAAGATACATGTATTGCGTGAAAGTTATTTACTTTCCTGCTTTCCTTCTCAGTTGAAGCATTTGCATTTAATCCCATTCCTGTAATAAAAAGTGATACAAACAGGAATATCCATTGTTTTTTTGTTTTCATAGCATAAAAATTAAGTAATTAGCTTTTTTCGGAACGCATTATTTTTATTCAAATAATCATAGTACAAGACGTTGAAAGTTATTAAAAGTTACATTTGTAATTACCTTGCTTTAACATTCCCACCTGATGAATTACTGATATCAAACCTTTTGGGATTTCCACTGTAAAAAACATTCCCGCCGCTGTTTGCGCGCCCTTCGAGACGATTCTCAACAGTTATATAAATGTTGGCACCACTGCTTGCTTTTGCTCTGCAATATTGTGAAACCAGATCCTCTGCCTTTATATTGGATCCGGCAGAAGCACTGAGCTTTATATTTTCAGTTTCCCCCTCAAGGAATATATTGGCACCTGCTGAAGCGGAAACTTCCATATCCCTGGCTTTTACTTCAAGTTTCAGGTTACTACCTGCTGAAGAAGAGAGCTCAAGCATGTCAGCCTTAAGAAAAGATTCAGTATAAATATTGCTTCCAGCAAAACCTGAAATTTTTTCAATTTCATCGATGGTAACATAAACTTTGTTTGTGGTTGCATGCCTGATATTTTTATTGGTAGTAATGGTTAAAACACCATTTTCCACTTTTGTTTCAATTGCATCAATAACGTTCTCATCGGTTTTAACAACAACTTTTTCATATCCTCCCTGCGAAATATAAACATTAACGCCACGTGAAGCTTTTATCGCATTAAAACCTTCTACGTCACGAACTTCTTCTACTACATTCCCATTCCCGCTTACCGATGGGCCAAAATATAAACATGAAGTAAAAAGTGATGATACAAGAGCTGTAATAATAAGTGTAAAAACAATCTTTTTCATAACAGATAATTTCTAATTAAACTGTTAGTCAAAGCTACCTATTAATATTAGTGTGTTTCCAGTTTTTTCGTTGAATGCAGGATTAAGGTCGGTAAAATGGCATTAATAATAAAAAAGTCCGGTATTTGAACCGGACTAAAAATGAATTTTAACGTAATTGCTTTTATTTCTCCTTCTCTGATTTCTTCTGTTTAATTGCTGAACAATAAATGGACATTTTAATTATCCATTGGTTTAATTGCCCTCTGTTTATTATATAAATTATTTCCTCTTTCAATTATTCAGACAATTCATGTTAAAAAAACCCTATTAATAATTTTTAACGTAACAGATCGTTCATAAACCATACCTATAAGTGTTTAGATTTTATATTTTTGCACATTCAAAAAAAATACATCAGATATGAAAATTAGAAAATTAACAATTGCTATGATTATTATTCTGATAGCCGGAATAGGGCTTTTCAGTTTTAATAATGATCAGAAGAATTTCAACATTGCCAAAAACCTTGACATTTATTATACACTTTTCAACGAGTTAAATACCTTTTATGTGGATGAGATTAATCCGAATAAACTGGTAAAATCAAGTATCGATCAGATGTTGAACTCACTGGATCCATATACCAATTATATTTCGGAAGATGATATTGAGGACTTCAGGTTTATGACCACTGGCGAATATGCCGGTATCGGAGCATTAATCGGGAAGCAGAACGGGCAGATCGTAATATCAGAATCGTACGAAGGTTATCCGGCCCAGATAAACGGGATAAAAGCCGGTGATATTTTACTGGAAGTGGCTGGTAAGTCAACAGAAAATATGAGTACCGAAGATGTAAGCAGCCTTTTAAAAGGCCCTGCCCGTAAACCTGTAAAAGTTAAACTGCAGCGCCCCGGCGAAAAGAAACCATTCGAACTGGAAATAGTCAGGGAAAAAATCAGTATTGATGCAGTTCCTTATTACGGAATGCTCGATAAATCAACTGGTTATATTAGGTTGTCTAATTTTACGCAGGACTGTTCGCAGGAAGTAAGAAAAGCTTTTGAAGAATTAAAATCTCAACATCATCCTGAATCGCTTGTGCTGGATCTACGTTCCAATCCCGGAGGTTTATTAATTGAAGCTGTCAGAATCATGAACCTTTTTGTTCCTGCAGGCGAAGACATTGTCAGCACAAAAGGGAAAGTTAAACAATGGGATCAAACCTATAAATCTACCATTCAGCCCATTGACACTACCATAAAAATAGCTGTTCTGGTTAACCGGAATTCAGCTTCAGCATCAGAAATAATTGCAGGAGCCATGCAGGACCTCGACAGAGGATTGATAATCGGGACGCGTACTTTCGGAAAAGGACTTGTCCAGACAACACGTGACCTGAGCTATAATGCAAAATTGAAAGTAACTACGGCAAAATATTATATTCCAAGCGGAAGGTGTATCCAGGTACTCGATTATTCACACAGGAATGAAGATGGCAGTGTGGGTTCAATTCCCGATTCATTAATAACCGAATTTTCAACAAAAAACGGCAGGAAAGTTTACGATGGAGGTGGTGTGGCTCCCGATGTATTTTTAGAACCTGAAAGTTTAAGTACTCTTAGCTTTGAGCTGGCAAGCCGGTTCCTGATATTCGATTTTGCAACAAAATACTCGAATTCACATAGTTCAATCCCTGAACCGGAAAAATATGAACTTTCGAATGAAACTTATAACGATTTTATAACTTTTGTCCAAGAGAAAGGTTTTGAATATGATTCACAATCACAGGAAGTTTATAAGGAGTTATTGGAAACTGCAAAGAGGGAAAAATATTTTGACTCAGCTTCTGAAGAATTTAAAGCTTTGGAAGAAAAACTTACACCAAACCTTAAATCTGACCTGTTAAAATTTAAACCTGAAATTTCAGAATTGCTTAAAGATGAAATCGTTTCGAGGTATTATTACCAAAAAGGAGCAATCCGGTCTGCCATTGAAGATGATAAACTGATTAAAAAGGCAATGGATGTTTTAAGTGATAATGATGTTTATGCCGGGCACTTTTCTCCCGGAATTATAATAAAGTCAAATTAAGCTAAAAAAAAGGCTTCAGTAATTAACTGAAGCCTTTTTTATTAAACAACCGGCAACTTCCAGGGAGCCCTGTATTTTGGAACCAGATAACTGTTCGCTTCGTCATCATCAATACATTTGCTTGCAGAAGAATCCCAATACAATCGTTTACCTGTTCGATGGGCAATATTCCCAAGGTGTGCCACCCTTGCAGTATTGGCTGCAACATGGATATTGGCATTCAGGTCTCTGTTCCTCGTTTTAACACCTTCAACAAAATTTTCCATATGGAGTTCAAGCCCTTTTCCGGTACCTTTAATCAGGTCAACACGTTCCATAAGTGGTTTATTTCTTTTCACTTCAGGTATAACTTCCCATCCGTCACGGTCAACAACCAGGGTTCCGTTATTGCCGACAAAACCAATCCCATGGTTTCTTCCGTAATAACCTCCATCAATACCGGTTCCGTGATCCCACAACATGGTATGACCATCAAATTCATAAAGTGCCTGCAATGTGTCAGGTGTTTCTGATGCATCATCGGGATAAGCAAATTTACCACCCATTGCCATTACCGATTTCGGGACAGGGTCACCCATTCCGTATAATCCATAATCTATTATATGAACACCCCAATCGGTCATTAATCCACCTGCATAATCGTAAAACCACCTGAAATTAAAATGAAAACGATTGGGATTAAAGGGACGTTTTTTAGCCGGACCCAACCAGAAATCATAATCAACACCTGTCGGTGCTTCACCGTCAGGTTTTACCGGAATTGGCTCCATCCATCCCTGATAGGCCCATGTACGTACTGTACGTATTTTCCCGAGTTTACCTGATTTTACAAATTCAACCGCATCGCGCCAGTGGGGATCGCTGCGTTGCCACATACCCACCTGAACCACTGTTTTGTATTTGTTGGAAGCCTGCTCCATAATATTAATTTCTTCGATGGAGTTACCAAGT
>JAFGGF010000322.1 GCA_016930735.1 Prolixibacteraceae bacterium | reverse complement strand
CCTCCAAAACCACCCGGTTTGTCGGAAACAAAATACAATGTGCCGTCGCCCGCCAGCGAAGCATGGGCTACGGTAATACTGTCTCCAAATAATTCAATTCTAACCGGTTGCGACCATGAACCTTTTGACTGGGTAGAAGAATAGATTTCTGCTCCAAGACTTTGCATTTTATCGTACCGGCACCTCGTAAAATACATTGTGCTTCCATCGGCACTTAAAGCGGGAGCACCTTCTTCATCACCCGTATTAATAATTAAATTCTCATCGGCTAATTTGGGTTCCCCCCATTTTTGTTTCTGAACCCCAAAATGTGCCCGAAACAAATCGGCATATTTCTGGCCCGTGATCATACTTTTTTTCTTTCCTGTTGCAGATTTCCGGGTCGAAGTAAACAATATTTCATTATCTCTCCCTGCAACAAATACCGGGCTGTAATCACTTTCCCTTGAATTTAATTCTTTAATTATGCTTACAATATGCCTTGTTGGATTTTCGGTCCAGTTTTGAATTTTTTCTATTGCTTCAATTCCATTCAGTGCAACTTCATCGCCTGGTACCGAATCGAGGTAAATCCTGTAGTTTGCCAATGCATCTTCATATTCCTGAGTAGCCCTTAACATTTCGGCATAATTTAAAAAGGCTTTATTTTCGGGATAACTTCTTCGTATGGCATTTTTGTAATAAATAGCAGCCCTGTCGTAATCACCGATCAAGCGGTAGCATTCAGCCAACTGATATGCATATTCTGTCCGTTTTACACGATCCTTTTTTTCTTTCCGGTATGCTTTTGTATAAAATTCCTTGGCTTTAAAGTATTCACCAATTTCTTTAGATTCAGCGGCAATCCTGCCCAGCCTTACAGCACTGCACGAACTTAAAATTAATGCTATTATTAAAAGTGAAAGTATTTTTATCCTGCCCATATTTTCCTGAAAAATGAAAAGTAAAAATATACTTATTTTCAATTTATACCAATTACTTTTCCGAACACCTGAATCCAGATCCAAAAATCACGGATTTATTACATAACGCATCCGGTTTATTAATAGTATTATTATATAAAAAAAGGGCTGCAACCAGCCCTTTTTATTTCAGATATTTATTTCGATGTTATCTTACAAACAATAATTCACGGTATTTTGGCAAAGGCCATAACTCATTGTCAACAATCAGTTCAAGTTTGTCGATATGATTCCGAATGTCATCGAGGTAAGGTTTTACGGTTTTTTCATAAACTTCTGCTTTTTCCACAATATCTTCGATTACATTGGCTTTTTTACGGGCTTCTATCATTTCTTTCCTTTTCTCCTTAATAGCAGAAACATGCTCACTGATCTCTATTATCAGCTCTTTCCTGCCTTTTGCCAGATTTTCGAATTCATTTTCAGAAAATACATCTTTCAGGTTTTTAACATTTTCAAGCAGCAATGACTGATACCTTACAGCAGTTGGAACTATATGATTAATTGCAAGGTCGCCAAGAACCCTGGCTTCAATCTGCACTTTCATCACAAATTTTTCATATTCCACTTCTACTCTGCCTGCCAGTTCTGTTTCATTAAATATTCCCAGGTCATTAAACAGTTTTTTTGATTCAGGACGCAAATAAGCTGATAATGCCTCAGGAACACTGTTAACATTGGAAAGTCCCCGTTTAGCAGCTTCTTCAATCCATTCCCGTGCATAATTATTCCCGTTAAAACGGATCGGTTTCGTTTCAACAATTACTTTCTTCAATACCTGGAATATGGCTTCATCTTTTTTAGTCCCAGATTCGACTAATAAATCAACTTCTCTTTTAAATGCCTTTAACTGATTTGCGACAACTGCATTTAAAACAATCATAGCAGAAGCACAATTTGCTGATGAACCTATAGCCCTGAATTCAAACCTGTTACCTGTGAATGCAAAGGGCGAAGTTCTGTTTCGGTCCGTGCTATCCAGGATTATTTCAGGGATCCGGCCAATATTCAGTTTTAATGCTGTTTTTTCATCAGGAGTCATTTTCCTGTCAACAACAGCTTCTTCCATTAAATCGAGCATTTTTGAAACCTCAGTTCCAAGAAAAACCGAGATTATAGATGGCGGTGCTTCATTGGCACCCAACCGATGCTGGTTTCCTGCGTTATAAATACTGGCACGTAATATATCCTGATTATCATACACTGCCTTCAGTGTGTTTATTACAAAGGTGAGGAACTGGAGATTCGATTTTGGATTTTTACCAGGCTTATACAGATTTACTCCTGTATCGGTTTCGAGCGACCAGTTGTTGTGTTTTCCCGAACCATTAATTCCGGCAAATGGTTTTTCATGGAAAAGGATACGGAATTTATGCCTGCGGGCAATTTTCTGCATAATATCCATAACCAGCTGATTGTGGTCGTTTGCCAGGTTTGCCTCTTCATAAATAGGCGCCAGCTCAAATTGATTCGGTGCAACCTCGTTGTGCCTGGTTTTAACCGGAATTCCAAGTTTATATGCTTCATTTTCAACATCCTGCATAAAACGGTTTACCCGGGTTGGGATGGAAGAAAAATAATGGTCATCGAGTTGCTGGTCCTTTGAAGAGCTGTGCCCCATAAGTGTACGACCTGTTAAAACCAGGTCGGGGCGTGCCATATATAATGCTTCATCAATCAGGAAATATTCCTGTTCCCATCCAAGGTTGGCTTTAACCGAAACGACATTTTTATCGAAATACTGGCATATTTCAGTGGCTGCCTTATCAACAGCACTTAAAGCCCTTAACAGTGGAGTTTTATAATCAAGTGCCTCACCTGTATATGAAATAAAAATAGTTGGGATTGTTAAAGTTGTCTCGCTGATAAAAGCCGGTGAAGTTGGATCCCAGGCTGTATAACCCCTTGCTTCAAAAGTCTGACGTATCCCTCCACTCGGAAATGATGAAGCATCAGGTTCCTGTTGTGAAAGCAGGTTCCCTGAAAATGATTCAATAACTCCGCCTTCTGCCCCGTGAATTATAAACGCATCGTGTTTTTCTGCAGTCCCGTCGGTCAAAGGATGAAACCAGTGAGTATAATGCGTAGCCCCGTTTTCAATAGCCCAGGCCTTCATTCCCTGAGCAACCTGGTCGGCCATTTTTCGATCAACAATTGTCCCTTTTTTAGTAGCATCAACAACTGCTTTGTATGCTTCACGCGACAGGTATTTCTTCATTTTTGCCTCATCAAATACCAAGATTCCGTAATAGTCAGAAACGAGATTATCTTCCCTGACTACATCTACCGGTTTCCGGTTAAGGACTTCCTCCAATGCTTTAAATCTGAATTGTGCCATATTTTCTTCAATTAAATTTTACCTTTAAACACAAAAATACACTTTTTTAAAGCCAAGTGCCTCAAATTATCAAGCAAGTTATCGACATTTTACTAAAAAATTAACCTGATCCTTAAATTATTGGGGGTGAAAATGCAAAATACAAGTTTCACTCTTATAATTATGATCAGTTAAAAACTGCATTTTTGCTAAATGATTCGGGAATTCTATAAGATAAATAAAAATTATTTCCCCATTTTTTTACCGAAATACCGAATTTTATAATATTTTACTGTTTCATCATTTATTTTTGCAGAAAACTAAGGGTATGGATAAGGAATTAATTCTGAAAAAAATTAAAGAATCGGAAGCTGATAAAATAAAATATGCGGTTACCGACATCGATGGGATTTTAAGGGGGAAATATATCCATAAGAAAAAATTACTTGATTCGATTAAAAACGGATTGGGATTCTGCGATGTTGTTTTTGGGTGGGATGCAAACGACTCCTGTTATGATAATGTTTCTGTTACCGGATGGCATACCGGTTATCCTGATGCAAAGGCATTTATCGACCTTCAGACGTACAGGGAAATTCCATGGGAAAATTATTTGCCTTTCTTCCTGGCTGATTTTGAAAGTACCGGAAAACAGCGAATTGCCTGCCCCCGTTCACTTCTTAAAAAAGTTATAAAAGAATGTGAAACCCTTGGTTTTAATGCCATTTTTTCCCTTGAATATGAATGGTTCAATTTTAAAGGGACTCCAAATGATTATCTGGATACAGGTGATAATCAGCCAAAACCAATAACTCCCGGAATGTTTGGATATTCTGTACTCCGATCCTCTTTGAATAAATCATATTTTAATGACTTGTTTGACCTTTTAAACAAATTCAATATTCCTCTTGAAAGTATTCATACCGAAACAGGACCAGGTGTTTTTGAAGCTGCTATTTTGGCTGATAATGTTTTGCAGGCAGCCGATAAAGCAGTACTTTTAAAAACTGCAGTTAAAGAAATAGCATACCTGCATGAAATGACAGCCTCTTTCATGGCTAAATGGAATGACCGGCTTCCGGGGTGTGGTGCCCATATTCACCAGAGTTTATGGGATCAGTCACGATCAACGAATTTATTTTATAATTCTTCCGCAGAAAACGGGAACAGTGAAATTATGAAACAATACATAGCAGGCCAGTTGTATTGTTTACCTTTCATTTTACCAATGTATGCCCCAAATATTAACAGTTACAAGCGAATTGGGCACGGAGACTGGGCTCCTGCAACAGTATCATGGGGTTTTGATAACAGAACTACAGCCGCAAGGATTATTAAAGGTGATAACAGTGCAACCCGCATCGAATTCAGGGTGCCGGGGGCTGACATTAATCCTTATCTTGTAATAGCCGCATCACTGGCATCAGGATTATACGGCATCAAAAATAAAATGGAACTGAAGGTCAGGGAAACGACAGGAAATGCTTATTCAAACAAAAAAAGTTTGAAATTGCCCGGGAATCTTTCAGATGCTTTACAAAAAATGAAAAACTCAAAAATTGCAGCAGAATTATTCGGAGATGATTTTACCGGTCATTTTATAAAAACACGGGAATGGGAAGTGAAAAAATATGAAGAAGCGGTAACAGACTGGGAATTAAAAAGATATTTTGAAATTATATAAACCCGCATTTTTTAATGAATCAACTTGATTACGTACAGATAATAAAACTGGCCTGGCAGGAATTTGACGACAGGCATGAAGTTAAAGGGGTCTACGATGTCAGTGCACACGTTTCCACAAACCAGGTTTACAAAGTATCGTTTTACAACCGGCAGCCGGTTTTTGCAAAACTTTCTGATTACGGGAAATTTGAAGATTTCAGGGAAGATCATATTATAATTAATAACCTGGCTAATAATCTTGAAATTCCATATGAAAATTTTCTGGCACAGTCGCTGGTTAAAAAAAATGAACTATTCATTTACCGCTATTTTGAAGGCAATCATTCAGCCTGGGTGATATTTTACAATCCGATAAAAACCAAAGACAGGCTGCCTAGAAAACTGGATGAAAGACAAATAAAAAAACTCGGACGTGAACTGGCAAGATTTCATATTGCATGTACCAATGTAAGCAACCAACTGCCTAACTCATCAAAAAGTATGGTTACTGATATACATAAACTCCTGAGATATATTGATAAAGGGAAAATTCAAATCTGTCCATCTCACGAGCCTTTAATAAAATCACAATGTGAGAAATTTCTTAATAATGCTGATAAGCTGAATTACCTGACTGATTTTGAAACCATCCCTGTTTTTGTCGATTGGAATATTGGCAACTTTTCAATAACCGGTGATGGTAAATTTTATTCTAGGTGGGATTATGACTGGTTCAGGATTTCCCCCAGGGTTATGGATTTCTATTTTTTCAGCAGGGTAGTTTCAGAAGCCGGAGACCGTACTGTTTTCAGTTATCTTATTGATCCGTTAATGGAAGACCGGTTTCTCATATTTTTAAAAGAATATCACCGGATTTACCCACTAAACGAAGCAGAAATAAGATTTATTAAAGATGCATACCGTTTTTTTATTCTTAATTATGTAATAAAAGACGGCCCATATTTTTTCAGGCAAACATATTCGAGTAAACTGATTAAAGAAGCATGGGATACTTATTTCCCTGCAATGGACCGGAATTACAATGTTGATAAAATACTAAAAGCTTTAAAAATATAATTATGAGGACTAAAAGTTTCCGAAATATTGTAAAAAATTATAAAGCAGTTTTTTTTGATGCTTTTGGTGTCCTGAAAAATTATAAAGGGTTAATACCCGGCATACAGGCAACATTCGAGTACCTCGAAAGAAAAGGCATATATTATTATGTATTAACCAATGATTCATCAAGGAGCCCTGAGGAATTGGCAAGTTGGTACCAGGAAAAAGGATTAAAATATATAACTACCGATAAAATTTTATCCTCGGGAATGCTGGCCATGGAATTTTTCAGGACCAAAGTAACGAATGGAAATACTATTGCTTATCTGGGTACTGAAAATTCGGCCCATTACATTTCTTCGGCCGGATTAAAAACGATAGCTGTGAGAGATATTAATATGGATAACCTTGAACACATAGAATCGTTTGCATTTTTAGACGATGAAGGTTTTAACTGGAACGATGACCTGAATAAAACAATAAACCTGCTCCGTAAAAAAAATATGACTGTTATCGTTGCCAATACTGACTATAATTATCCGGTTAATAAAAATGATATATCTGTGGCAATCGGGGCTTTGGCCGACCTTGTTGAAAACATTATCGGAAAAAACTTTATTCGTTTTGGGAAACCTGATGCTCAAATGTTCTTATTAGCCTACGAACGCACACTCAAAGACATTAATGTTAAAAGGAATGAAATCCTGATGGTTGGAGACACTCTGTACACAGATATAATCGGTGGAAACAAATTTGGTTTGGATACAGCTTTGGTCCTTTCGGGAAATACTTTACCTGATATGGCAAATATAAGGATCAGCAGTTCAGGGATTATACCAACCTACGTTTGTGATTCAGCTGTTATTGACATATAAAAAAAGCTGTCCTTTACAGAACAGCTTTCACAATAACAAAAATATTTTTACAGTTTTATTTTGTGAACAGTTTTAATAATACGTGCTCCAACTTTGTAAGGATCAGCATTTGATGCCGGCCTACGGTCTTCCAAACGGCCCTTCCATCCATCGTCAACAGTACCTACCGGAATACGGATTGAAGCACCTCTGTCGGAAACGCCATATGAAAAATCGGTAATAGCAGCTGTTTCATGTTTTCCTGTTAACCTCTGGTCATTATAAGCACCATATACCTCAATATGTTCTTTAATATGTTTACCGAATTCATCACAAATAGCATTAAACACTTTTTCATCACCGCATGTACGCATCAATCCATTTGAAAAGTTAGCATGCATGCCGGATCCGTTCCAGTCAAGGTCTTTCCCCAGTGGTTTAGGATGCCATTCAATATCAACGCCGTACTTTTCAGCAGTTCTTTCCATTAAATAACGAGCTACCCATACCTGATCACCTGCATTTCCGGCGCCTTTTGCAAAAATCTGAAATTCCCATTGTCCGGCTGCAACTTCAGCATTTATACCTTCAACATTGATTCCTGCCTCTAAGCAAAGATCAAGATGTTCTTCAACAATCTGACGTCCGAATGCTTTGGATCCACCTATACCACAATAATATGGCCCTTGTGGTAACGGGAATCCTCCGGCAGGAAATCCTAAAGGTAACCTTGTTTGAGGATCATAAAGGAAATATTCCTGCTCGTAACCGAACCAGAAATCATCATCTTCCTCTTCAATATGTGCACGACCGTTTGTTTCATGTGGAGTACCATCTGCATTTAATACTTCTGTCATTACAAGGAAAGCATTTTTTCTGTCAGGATCCGGAAAAATTGCCACAGGCTTTAATAATAAATCAGAAGACCCGCCTGATGCCTGATTTGTAGAAGATCCATCAAATGACCATACAGGACAATCTTCAAGTTTGCCACTAAAATCTTTCTCAATACGGGTTTTTGCCCTTAACTGCTGTGTTGGCACTGAACCATCCAGCCAGATATATTCCAATTTTGATTTCATATTGTTACTAATTATTTAATTATTATTGACAATTCTCCAGTCAGGCAGCAAAAATATTCAAAAATGAAAAAATAAGTATTTATTTACAAACAGATTGTAAAAAATTAAGACTAATTTTACATTAAAATCATCTATTTTTAAAACACCTGTCAAAAACAGGGGTTATTGTTATTAAAATATAAAAATAAATTTACAATTATTACCTTTTAAACAGGGTAAATTATTAAAAAGAATACAAAATATATTGTGACCCCCAAAAATTATTCACCTATGTTATTGCCTGATTATTAAATTGAATTTCAAAATAATTTGTCTTACTTTTTGTTTTAATCTTAATGATTTATGTAATTTTATTCAATTTGGAAATACTAATTTGCTTGCCGGTTGGTATGGTATCATGATTTATCAGGATTTTTTTGAATCTTTAAACTAAATAAAATGAATTTTAACAGACGTAATTTTATTAAAACAAGCGGTGCTGCTGTTGCAGGGAGCATGATATTGCCACCCTTTATGCAGTCGTGCCAGAATTTACAAATTTCACCAGACGTGAAGAGCTACTTGGACCATTTTGAAGTTTCATCTGAAATGCTGCAAAAAGTAATTGCAGCAGCAATGTCGAAAGGCGGTACTTATGCCGACCTGTTTTTTGAACATACAACAAGTAATAACCTGGGCTTGGAAGACGGAAAAGTTAACAGGGCTTCATCCAATGTTGACTTTGGTGTCGGCATCAGGGTATTAAAAGGAGACCAGACGGGGTTTGCCTATTCCGAGGAAATAACATTGGATGCCATGCTAAATGCAGCAAAAATGGCTGCCAGTATTGCAAACAATCCGAAGGAATTCGACCCACAGGGAATTCTTGAAAAAACACCTGCCGATTATTACAAAATTTCACAAAAATGGAGTGACGTATCGGTAAAAGACAAAGTTCCTTTTGTTCAGAAAATTAACGATAAAGTATTCAGCCTCGATAGTAAAGTAAGTAAAGTTAATGCTTTCCTCGGAGATTCAACATCGTTCATATTGTTTTATAATTCTGAAGGAAAATTGACTTATGATTACCGTCCGATGATGCGTTTCGGAGCTGTTTGTGTAATGGAAAAAGACGGGCAGATTGAAAATGCATATTCGGCAAGGTCGTATCGGAAAGGATTTGAAATAATGACAGACGACCTGATTAACGAAGTTGCACAGGAAGCAGTTGATAAAACCAATTTCCTTTTTGGTGCAGGAAAACCAAAAGCAGGTGAAATGCCGGTAGTGCTTGGGGCAGGTGGTTCCGGAATTTTATTGCACGAGGCAATAGGGCATACTTTTGAAGCTGACTTTAACCGCAAAGGCACTTCCATTTTCAGCGATAAACTCAATAAAAAAGTTGCTGAGAATTTTATCAATATTATTGACGACGGAACACTTCCCAATGACCGTGGTGCCATAAATATCGATGATGAAGGGAACGATGTGAAAAAAACTTACCTGGTTAAAGATGGAGTACTGAACAGTTACATTCACGACAGGATCAGCGCTGAATATTACGGCGTGGAACCAACCGGAAACGGGCGGCGTGAATCGTTCCGTTTTGTGCCGATCCCAAGGATGCGCTCAACTTATATGGAAGCCGGACCACATACTAAAGAAGAAATTATTGCACAGGTTGACTACGGTGTTTATGTCGATAATTTCAGCAACGGGCAGGTACAAATCGGAGCCGGTGATTTTACCTTCTTTGTAAAATCGGGATACATTATCGAAAAAGGGAAACTTACCCAACCAATAAAAGACATCAATATTATTGGTAACGGACCTGAAGCATTGGCAGATATCACAATGGCTGCCAATGATTATAAAAATGACAGCGGAACCTGGACATGTGGAAAAGACGGGCAATCGGTTCCTGTAACTTTAGGATTGCCTACTGTCCTGGTGAAAAAACTGACCGTTGGAGGTTCAAATGCGTAAGATTTATTTGTTAATGTAAAATCGAAAAAAATGACTAAAGAAGAAAAATATTCACTTGCCAGATGGGCAATGGAACACGCCATAAATAACGGGGCGCAGCAAGCAAGCGTTATCATCTCTGAAAGCAAAGACAGCAGTATTGAAGTCAGGGAGAAAAAAATTGACAAACTGGAACAATCAAATCAGAACGGATTGTCAATCAGGTTGTATGTCGATAAAAAATACTCAGCTCATTCAACCAACCGTTTAAATAAAACCGACCTTGCACGGTTTATTGAAGAAGCAATTGAAGCAACAAAATACCTTTCGGAAGATGAATTCAGGACATTACCTGATCCCGACCTTTATTATAAAGGAGGGGGTATTGACCTGAAAACAGTTGATGAAGACTTCGACAGTGTTGACCCGCAGGCAAAAATCGATGCAGCATTTGCAGCCGAAGATGAAGCATACGGGAAAGACGACAGGATTATTTCTGTAACAGCAAGTTACTATGATGGGATCAACAGCCGTGTGATGGTCACCAGCAATGGTTTTGAAGGCGACACTGCCGGTTCATATTTCCAGTTGGTTACTTCAGTATCGGCAAAAAGCGGTGACGCACGGCCTGAATCTTACTGGTATGAATCTGCCATTTTTCACGATAAACTGATAAAAGAGGGAGTTGGCAAAAAAGCAATGGAAAGGGCCTTAAACAAATTAGGGCAGGAAAAAATTGAGTCAGCAACCATGCCAATGGTTGTTGAGAACAGGGCAGTTGGAAACCTCCTGGGTCCACTTATTGGTGCTTTAAGCGGTTCTGCCATTCAGCAAAAACAATCATTCCTGATTGATAAAATCGGTGAAAAAGTTGTTTCAGATAAACTTACAGTTACTGATGATCCCTTTATTGTTTCGGGAAGAGGCTCACAGCTTTTTGATGGTGAAGGGTTGGCAGCCAAAAAACGGATTGTTTTTGATAAAGGCGTGCTGAAAACCTATTATATTGACACTTATTATGGTAAAAAGCTGGATATGGAGCCAACATCAGGAGGTTCTACAAACCTGGTTTTTGAACTTGGCAGCAAAGACCTCGACGGATTGGTTGCCTCTATGAAAAAGGGGATACTGGTTACGGGATTCAACGGAGGAAACTGCAATGGTTCAACAGGCGATTATTCCTATGGAATTGATGGATTCCTGATTGAAAAAGGCAAAATTGTAAAACCGGTTTCAGAAATGAATATTACCGGAAATATGAAAGACCTTTGGATG
>JAFGGF010000321.1 GCA_016930735.1 Prolixibacteraceae bacterium | reverse complement strand
CATCCAAATAATCCTTTTCCCTCATCCAGCTTTTTTCCCCTGATGGTATTTTCAGCATGGGCAAGTACAATCCCAAATCCCAGTTTGATCCCGATTTTTCTTTTTGAATAAACACGGTTTATAAAAAACTGGTTGTACCCATGCGAAACCGAAAACCGTTCAATTTTTTCAGTCGTATTTTTAAGATAGATTTTCAAATGGTTCATTTCCATTTCCCATCCTTTAGCCTGATTGAAAAATCCAAGCCTGTAAGAATAATACAGTGGTGATTTTAACGGTGCAGCCTCATAATCTGCCCATAAAAATAAATTTTCATATCCTCCCTGATTTACCCAAAGTGGCAAAGGGGGTATAAAATCAATTCCCGGGCTGAAATTCACATAAAAATCGTTTTGTGCCTGAACAAGTACCGGCAAAGCAAAAACAAAAAAAAATAAATGTTTTAATTTCGACATAAAAAACCGGTTGAAACCCAATATCAAATTTCGGAAGAATTAACTACAATTAATTGTATTTCAAACTTTTTTATTTATTTTTGCCGCGCTTAAAGCAAATTAATTTTAAGCTGTTGTTATTTAACGCGATGCTGCAGCTTAAACATTGTATAATTAAATAGAAAATTAAATGTATTTATCAAGCGAAAAGAAAAAGGAAATTTTTGCCACTCATGGTAAAAATGAAACTGACACCGGATCTGCAGAAGGGCAGGTTGCATTATTTACTTTCAGGATCAACCATTTAACAGAACACCTGAAAATCAATAAAAAAGACCACAGCACACGACGCGCACTTATAAAACTGGTAGGGAAAAGAAGAAGTCTGCTGGATTATCTGAAAGAAAGAGACATTGAGCGCTACCGTTCCATCATTAAAGAACTCGGTTTACGTAAGTAAAATATTCAGAAAAGGCAATGCTTGTTATTGCCTTTTCTTTTTTGTAATTTTAACCAAATTCCTCACCACCCATTTTTTAACGATTAATATATATAGATTTAAAACATTATGGTAAATGCTACAATTAAAACAATCGAACTCGCCGATGGGCGGACGATTACAATAGAAACCGGCAAGCTGGCTAAGCAGGCCGATGGTTCGGTTGTTGTCAGGATGGGTGACACCATGTTATTAGCCACTGTCGTTTCGGCTAAAGAAGCAAATGAAGACGTAGATTTTATGCCTGTTTCAGTTGATTACCGTGAAAAATTTTCAGCAGCAGGCCGGTTCCCGGGCGGATTCCTGAAACGCGAAGCCCGCCCTTCAGATGATGAAATTCTGGTTGCCCGTTTGGTCGACCGTGCCATCAGGCCATTATTCCCCGATGATTACCATGCAGAAACTGCGGTTATGATTTCACTTATTTCTGCCGATAAGGACAATGTCCCTGATGCACTTGCCGGGCTGGCAGCTTCGGCAGCAATTACAGTTTCAGATGTTCCTTTTGAAACTCCAATTTCAGAAGTACGTGTAGGCAGGGTAAACGGAGAGTTTATTATCAATCCTACTTATTCTCAGTTGAAAGAGGCTGACCTTGATATTATGGTTGGTGCTTCATACGATAATATTATGATGGTTGAAGGCGAAATGAATGAAGTAACAGAAGAAGTTATGCTTGATGCCATTAAAGCTGCTCACGAGGAAATTAAAAAACATTGTAAAGTCCAGGAAGAGCTGGCAACCGAACTTGGAGTTGTAAAACGCGAATATTGTCACGAAAACAACGACGAAGAATTAAGGGATAAAGTAAAAGCTGACCTATTCGGTAATTGTTATGAAATCGTAAAACAGCAAATTACCAATAAACAGGAAAGGCTGGCTGCTTTTGAAGCTTTACGTGATGAATACATTGAAAAATACCTGGAAGTAAATGCAGGGAATGAAGAAATGGACCTCGAACTTCATGAAAAGCTTATCAAAAGGTATTTCCACGATGTGGAAAAAGAAGCCATGCGCCGGATGGTTCTGGATGAAAAAGTCAGGCTCGATGGCCGTGCAACAAACGAAATTCGCCCGATTTGGGGTGAAGTGGATTATTTACCGGGAGCTCATGGTTCATCTATTTTTACCAGAGGTGAAACCCAATCGCTTACTTCGGTTACCCTTGGAACTAAAATGGACGAAAAAATTATTGACGGTGTTACAGTTCAGGGTAAAGAAAGATTTTTGTTGCATTATAATTTTCCACCGTTTTGTGTTGGCGAACCTAAAACTCCTAGAGGTTTGAGCCGCCGTGAAATTGGCCATGGAAACCTGGCTCACCGTGCTTTGAAAAAAATTATTCCTGATGAATTCCCGTACATTGTCCGGATCGTTTCAGATATTCTTGAATCAAACGGATCGTCATCGATGGCAACTGTTTGTGCCGGAACAATGGGTTTAATGGACGCCGGTGTAAAAATTAAAAAACCGGTTTCCGGTATTGCAATGGGACTGATAACTGATAAAGATTCAGATAAATACGCTGTTCTTTCGGATATTCTGGGTGATGAAGACCATTTGGGGGATATGGATTTTAAAGTTACCGGAACTACTGACGGAATTACAGCAACTCAGATGGACATCAAGGTTGACGGGCTTTCTTATGAAGTTCTTGCACAGGCTCTTCAACAGGCAAAAGAAGGGCGTTTGCACATTCTTGGTAAAATACTTGAAGTAGTACCTGAACCTCGTGCTGACTTTAAACCAAACGTACCACGCATTGAAACCATAAAGGTTCCGAAAGAAATGATCGGTGCAATTATTGGTCCCGGAGGAAAAGTAATTCAGCAGATTCAGGAAGATACAAACACAGTTATTGTAATTGAAGAAGTTGACGATTTAGGGCTGGTTGAAATTTCTGCTCCCGGAATTGAAAGTATCCAGGCAGCCAAAGACAGGATTAAAGCAATTATTGCCATTCCTGAAGTAGGTGAAATATACAAGGGAAAAGTAAAATCAATAGTATCATTCGGTGCTTTTGTAGAAATTCTTCCTGGGAAAGAAGCATTGTTACATGTTTCTGAAATCGACTGGAAAAGAGTTGAATCTGCTGAAAGCGTTCTGAAAGAAGGTGAAGAAGTGGAAGTTAAATTAATCGGCGTTGATGAAAAAACCGGTAAATTAAAACTTTCACGCAGAGCACTACTTCCAAAACCGGAAGGATATGTAGAAAAGCCACCAAGGCCACGTAGTAACGACAACAGAGATAATCGCCGGGATGGAAACCGTGGCCAAAGAAATGATTATCGCAGAGACGGTAACCGTAGAGACTTCAGAAGAGATGATCACAGAAAACCTCGCCACGAGGATGAATAAAATCAAAACCGTCCTTTGTGGCGGTTTTTTTATTTCAAATTATCTGTTATGGAATCTTGGAGCGACAACATAAAACAAATCATTAAATCAAAACTGGAAGGGACAAAGGAAAGAGACCTACGGTTTTTCAGGATCGATGAATTTATCCGTAATATTGAAAGAACGGATACCTTTTCTGTGGAATGCCGGGAGTGCAGCCAATTCAAGAATGATATTTCGTCTGTTGTTAAAATCATTGATGACGCAGTAAAAATCCCGGGGGAAAACCGACGCCGGTTTGACAGGCTGACAGGAGACCTTTCTAAGCACATGATGAAAAAACATGGTTTTTTTAATCCCTATTATTTTACCTACCTGTATTCATTCTTTGGAATGGTAGCCGGAACGTTGGTTGGTTTTCTTGGAACCAGAATATTTCCTTCGGAAGACTGGATTGCTTTGATAATCGGGTTTGCACTTGGAATAATAGTTGGTAATAAAACCGGTTCTGTAAAAGATAAAGAAATCAGAAAAAATAAAAGATTATTGTAGTTAATCATTTTTTCAACAGCTATTTCTGACTATTTTTGAATAAATCTGCAAAACCAAATAAAATGAGAAAAATAATCGTAATAGTGTTGTCTGCCGGAATTTTGGCAGCATGCACTTCAAATCAAAAAATTGAATATCCCTTGACAAAAAAAGTTGATGTTGTTGATACCTATTTTGGTATTGATGTAAATGACCCTTATCGCTGGCTGGAAGATGACCATTCAGCCGAAACAGCAGAGTGGGTAAAGGCGGAAAATAAAGTCACTTTTTCATATCTCGAAAAAATTCCCTACAGGGAAGAAATTAAAACAAGGTTATCCACACTTTGGAATTATGAAAAAGTAGGTGCACCTTTTAAGGAAGGGAAATACACCTATTTCTATAAAAATAACGGATTACAAAACCAGGATGTTCTGTATCGGTTTAAAACCGGTGAAGATCCCATAACAGCAGAAGTTTTTCTTGACCCGAATACTTTTAAGGAAGATGGAACCATCTCGCTGGGTAATATAAGTTTTTCACGAAATGGTGAAATTGCTGCCTATACAATTTCGGAAGGTGGAAGCGATTGGAGGAAAATTCTTGTTATCGATACAGAAACAAAAGAATTGATAGGTGATACCCTGGTTGATGTTAAATTCAGTGGCCTGTCGTGGAAAGCCAACGAAGGTTTTTATTATTCAAGTTACGACAAACCTGAAGGGAGCGAACTTTCGGCTAAAACCGACCAGCATAAATTATATTACCATAAAATAGGTACATCCCAGGAAAATGATGAACTGGTTTTCGGAGGAACACCTGAAGAAAAACACAGGTATGTTTCAGGATCGGTTACCGAAGATGACCACTACCTGGCAATAATGGCCAGCATTTCAACCACCGGGAACAAATTATTTATAAAAGACCTTACAAAACCGGGAAGCAAGCTGATTGCAGTTATTGATAACACTGAAAGTGACACTTATGTAATTGACAATGTCGGGACAAAACTTTACCTGGTAACAAATCTGAATGCACCAAACCAGAAAATTGTTACAGTTGATGCATCCGATCCTTTACCAGAGAATTGGGCAGATTTTATCCCTGAAACTGAAAATGTTTTAAATCCTACAACCGGAGGGGGCTATTTCTTTGCCGATTATATGATTGATGCAGTATCTAAAGTATTCCAGTATGATTATAACGGGAAACTGGTCCGCGAAGTTGAATTACCCGGAATCGGTTCTGTTGGAGGTTTCGGCTCCAAAAAAGAAGAAAAAGACCTTTACTATTCTTTTGCCAATTATATAACTCCAAACAGTATTTACAAATACGATGCAGAACAGGGGACTTCGGAACTTTACCGTAAACCTGACATTGATTTTAATCCGGATGAATATGAAAGTAACCAGATATTTTATAACTCAAAGGATGGAACCAGGATACCTATAATAATCACTTATAAAAAAGGGACTCAGCTAAACGGGAAAAATCCGACTATTTTATATGGTTACGGAGGTTTTAATATCAGTGAAACTCCTTATTTCAGTATTCGTACGGCTGTCTGGCTTGAATTGGGTGGTGTTTATGCTGTTCCAAATATCAGGGGAGGTGGTGAATACGGAAGGAAGTGGCACGATGCCGGTACTCAAATGAACAAACAAAATGTTTTCGACGACTTTATTGCAGCTGCTGAATATTTAATCGACAATAAATATACATCCAGCGATTATCTGGCAATATTCGGTGGCTCAAACGGAGGTTTGCTGGTTGGGGCTGTAATGACCCAGCGGCCTGACCTGATGAAAGTTGCCCTTCCTGCAGTGGGTGTGCTCGATATGCTTCGTTACCATACTTTTACTGCCGGAGCCGGTTGGGCCTACGATTACGGGACCGCCAACGACAACAAGGAGATGTTTGAATACCTTAAAGGTTATTCACCAGTCCATAATGTTAAAGCAGGTGTTAAATATCCTGCAACACTTATAACAACAGGCGATCACGACGACCGTGTTGTTCCTGCTCACAGTTTTAAATTTGCTGCCGAACTTCAGGAAAAACAAGCAGGGAACAATCCTGTTTTAATCAGGATCGAAACAGATGCGGGACACGGTGCCGGAACTCCGGTTAGTAAATCGATTGAACAGATTACCGATATGTTTGGATTCACACTTTATAACATGGGATTCAAATCGCTTCCTGAAAAATAAAAATCATACATACTTTATCATTTTATTTATAAAGTATGTCAGAATAAAATAGTAATTTTGAGTTCCCGGCAACAATGTGTTTCCGGGAATTATTTTAATATGGATATACGGTTTCTTGTAATAGAAGGCAATATCGGAGCCGGTAAAACTTCGCTGGCTTCCATGTTAAGCAAGGAGTTTAATGCAAAACTTATTCTTGAACAATTTGCTGACAACCCCTTCCTGCCTAAATTTTACAGAGACAGGGACCGGTATTCATTTCCACTCGAACTTACTTTTCTGGCCGACCGGTACAAACAAATCAAGGATGAAATACTAAACTTTGATTTATTCTATAACTTCCTGATTACTGATTATTACTTTACAAAATCGGCCATATTTGCCCGAAACACTTTAAAGAAAGATGAATACAACCTTTTCAGAAGGATTTTTGATATCATTTTTGAATCGATGCCCAAACCTGATTTATATGTTTACCTTCATGCTGATACCGAAACACTGATCAAAAATATTGAGATCAGAGGGCGTGAATATGAACGTGATATGGAACCTTCGTACCTCGAAAGTATAAAGGAGGGTTATATAAATTACCTGAAACACATCACCGATTTCCCAATACTGATTGTCGATACAAATGACCTTGATTTTATCCACGATCCGGTTCAGTACAACAAGCTTAAAGACCTTATTTTTAATAGTGATTATAAATTAGGCATAAACCGTGTTAATCTTTGATGTTTTACAGCCTTATTATTATTAAAAAAGAAAGCTTTTTCTATTTTTGTGGGCTAAACTATAAAATTTTAAAAAATCAATAAATAATTAGCTATTATGGAAAAAATCAACTTTAAGTCATTTGCCATTTTAATTGTGGCCACGGTCTTGCTTTCAGGTTGCGCCGGGCTGCAAAAAATGAAAAAAAATGCCAGCCAGATTCAGTTCAATGTTACTCCGGAAGTTTTGGAAACTCATGCCGGTAAGGTTGATGTTGCAATTGATGGCAGGATCCCTCCAAAATATTTTAACAAAAAAGCTACTTTGATAGCTACACCGGTAATACAATATGAAGGAGGAGAAACTGCTTTGGAGCCGGTAACTTTACAAGGCGAAAAAGTTGAAGCCAATAATAAGGTTATTACTTTGGACAGGGGTGGTAATTTTAATTACAAAGATGCAACTTCATACAATGAAGCAATGGCATCGTCCGACCTGGTTGTTAAAATAAAAGCTTCCATGGGCAGTAAATCAATTGATTTTGAACCGGTTAAAATTGCCGATGGTGTTATTGCTACCAGTGAACTGCTGGTTAATATGCCAAAACCAATTATTGGTGTTGTACGCGAAAAAAACACTACCGGCAAATATGATCCCAATGTTGATGAATTTCAGAGAATTGTGCCGGATGAATTAATGGCAGATATCCACTATCTGATCAATCGGTCCAATTTAAGAAGCGAAGAAACAAATGCCGACGATGTAGTTAAACTTGAAGAATATACAAAAGATGCTGCTTCCGATGCAAGAAAAAAATTAAAAGGGGTGGAAGTTACAGCTTATGCATCGCCTGATGGAACCATTGACCTCAATACCGACCTGGCTGCAAATCGAGAAAAAACTTCTACCGGATTTTTCAGCGAAGCACTTGAAAAAGCAGGTGTTGAAACCGGAATAAAATCGAGATATACCCCGGAAGACTGGGACGGTTTTAAAGAATTGATGGAAAAATCAAACATCCAGGATAAAGAACTGATACTCCGTGTATTATCAATGTATAACGATCCTGAAGTACGCGAACGAGAAATTAAAAACCTTGCAGTTGCTTTTACAGCAGTTGCCGATCAAATATTACCAAAATTAAGAAGGGCAAAAATTACAACAAGTGTTGATTTAATGGGTAAAACCGATGAAGAAATTGTTTCGGCTGCCGATTTAAATCCTGCTGAATTAAGTCCAGCCGAATTACTTTATGCAACAACTCTGACTGATGACCTGAATAAAAAACTTGCCATTTATAACTCATTCAGCAATGCCTATCCAAACGACTGGAGGGGACCAAACAATGCAGGAACAATCCTTGCGCAACAATTCAAATTTAATGAAGCAGCCCCATTGTTTGAAAAAGCTGAAAAATTGAAAAATGACGAACCTATAGTAAAAAATAACCTTGGTGTGGTTGCACTGGCTGCAGGCGATGTTAAAAAAGCAGAAGAACTTTTCGGAGCAGCTGCAGGAGCCGGCGAAGAAGTTAATTACAACCTGGGGATGGTAAGTGTTAAAAATGCGCAGTACGACAGGGCTGTCCGGTATTTCAAAAACGAAGCCGATGTAAATACAGCACTCGCAAAAATATTAACCGGTGACAACAATGGCGCTTTAAAAGACCTTGAAAGTTTCGACATGCCGGATTGTTATATGAAAGAATATTTAAAAGCAGTTATTGGTGCACGCACCGCTAAAGAAACCCTTTTATTCGACAGTTTAAAAAAGGCAGTTGAACTTAACTCTGACCTTAAAGCTAAAGCCAAAGTTGACCAGGAATTTGCCCGTTATTTCGATGACACCAGGTTCAAGGCAATTGTTGACTAAAATCAATCAATTCGAATAAAATAACAAGGCTCTGCTCAAAAGCGGGGCCTTTTTTATTTGACTTCCCTTTTATCCAGAACAAACTCCTTAAATACTTTACGCTCTTCCTTACTTAAATCATAAATAGCCCTGTTCTCATTTTTCTTTAGATACCTGACTCCAACATTCAACATTAATAAAGAAACTTTCATTTTATCTTCATCTGAAAATAATGTATTCAATTCTTCCTCAATCCAACCTAAACGTTCTGCATCGTAATCTTCAACATGAACAAGTAAGTCAAAAATTGCATCAGGGAAAGCATTCCAAAGAGATTCCAGTTTTTTTTCTGATTTTAATGTTTTTAATACAATTGGGAAAAAATATTTAAAAAAGACTGAAGAACTGTATTTCAATAAAGAATACAAAATATCTTCCTCAATATAACCTTTTAGTTCATTCGGCTCTTTTACTAAAGAAATTGAGGATTGTAATTGGAAATTGCTTGTATTATAATCATTAAGGATAATACTGACATTTAATAAATTAAAATTTAAATCTTGATCCTTATTATCTATAATTAATCCTTCTTTAAAAGCCTTCTGCGCATTTATAAAATCATTCAATTTAGCATACGCAAATCCTAAACCAAGATATATTTCCCAATTTTTAGTATTTATCTTTATTGCCCTTTTATATAATAAAATTGCTTCTTCAAATTTTTGTACATTAATATAACAAAAACCTAATGCAAGGTAAGCTTCTATATCACTATTATCAAACTCTAATCCTTTTTCAAAAAAAGGAATTGCTTTTTTAAAGTTTCTTTCCTGAAGATATAATATGCCAATATTATAATGGGCAATAAAATGTTTAGAATTTAATGCAATAACAATTTCAAATTGTTTAAATGCTTCCTTATACTGCTTAAGATTAACATATACCACACCTAAGTTTAAAAAATAATATTCATTATTAGGGTCTATTTTTATTGCTTTTTCAAAATTATTAATCGCCTCATCATATTTATCTAATTCAATCAAACAAATTCCCAAATAATAATATGCATTAGGATTTTTTTGATTAATCTCAATTATTCTTTGAGAAATTTTTCGTGCCTCTTGGTAATCTTCATTTCCAATTAATGCAGATGCATACAGTTCAAGAACAGATTCATCATTTTCAAATGTTTTTCTTTTAATAAGGTTTTTTAAAGTTTTAATATCAGATAAATCAATTGGATCTCCCTTTTTTAATGACTCTAAAAATTTCTTTTTAAGTTTCAAGCTATAGTTAGAATTTTTCAAAAATTCCTGTTCCCTTTTTAACAAATTTATCAATTTAATATTAGAGTCCTTCTTAGTATCTCTTATCATTTCAGTAATAAAAGATT